>JADFHG010000430.1 GCA_022567365.1 Planctomycetota bacterium
CCGATCACCAGCCTCATCATCAAGCACGCGGCGGCCGGTCGTTCGGTTGTGCGACTCAAGGGGGGGGATCCGCTGGTGTATGGTCGGGGCGGCGAGGAGGCGCGGGCGTGCCGCGAGGCCGGGATCCCCGTCCACTACGTGCCGGGTATTTCGAGCGCGCTCGCGGCGGCGACTTCGGCGGGCGTGCCGCTGACGGAGCGCGGCGTTGGCCGTACGGTGTACATCGCGCCCGGTCGAGATCAATCGGGCGGTGACGAGGCATTGGCATCGCTCAGGGAAGGCGCTCATTCGGACACGATCGTCGTGCTCATGGGGGTGACGGCGTTGCCGCGCGTGGTCGAGGTTCTATTGGAGGCGGGCCGCGACGCGGATACGCCGATCGCGTGCGTGGAATCCGCGACGACGCGTGCGCAGCGGACGATCGACGGCACGCTCGGCGACATCGTGGGGCGGGCGAAAGAGGCTGAGCTTTCGTCGCCGGCTACGCTCATTATCGGCAACGTCGCGGCGGGTTCACGCCGGCTGGAGTGGACGGTCGAGCCCGGCGGGCCATTGGTGGGCAAGCGAATCGTGTTGACCGGTTCATCGTCCACGCGGCGGCGCATGCGGGAGGGACTGCGTACGCTCGGAGCGACGACGTTCGACATTCCCACGTCGCGCATCGAGCCGATCATCGAACCGGCCGCGTCTGGCGAACTGGACCGGGCGTTTCTTCATCTTACGGGTCGCCCTCGGCGGATTTCATCGAACCGGTCACGGGAGTGCGAGGGTGCGTCGGGGGCGGTACGCTCGTTGTACACCGAACATCCGGCACGCGGCGAAGCGGGCGACATCGTGTGCGAGGTCCCGGGCGAATCCGCGGGCGGGCCGGATTGGCGTTTTGATTGGATCGTATTCACGTCGGGTGCGGCGGTCCGGTGTTTCATGGATCGGCTTGTGTCCGACGGTTATGACGTCCGCAGTCTCGGCGACATGAAGATTGCGACCGTGGGACGTGCCGCCGCGCGCGCGCTCGAGCGATTCGGCATAATCCCAGATTGCCGATCGCGCCGGCAGCGGGGCAGAGCCCGTTTCGCGGGGTCGTCGTTTTGCGAGGGGCAGCGCGTCCTTTGGCCGACGTCTGAAACGATGGCGAAGGACTCGTCTGACCCGATCGACCGCCGTGGGGCGATCATCACCGTTGTGCCGGTGCATCGGACGGTGGACGTTCCTGTTCGCGGGGACCGTCGGAAGATCGTCGAGTCCGCGCATGCCGTTGTTCTCGCGGATGCCTCAGCGATTCGCGGTATGGACCGCGCGGGTCTGATGCAGTTCGAGGGAATCGCGGTTTGTCTAACGGCGGGTGCGCTGCGCGCGGCGGGTGCGTCGGGCGTCGCCCGGACGGTTCGCCCGAGCGCACCTAGTGTTGATGGCATACTTGCGTCTCTCTCCGCGATCACTGCGGACTTGAACGCCGGACCGAAAGCGCTCGCATCGCGAGGCGACGCGCGCTAGAGCGTTGTCTGTTATTGTGCAGCGTCCGAAAGATCGAACCGCCCCGTTGGTTCAACTGCCGCTACGGGGCGCCGCGGCTACACAATCACCGCGGGCGACCGCCCGTTTTTCAACGGACTGTTACGCGGGTTAGGGGAGTTGTATGTCGGATTTCGATGTTGCGATAAGGGAGATGCTCCCGGAGTTGATCGCGTTTCGCCACGAGATGCACCGCAACCCGGAGCTCGCCTACGAAGAGACGGAAACAGCCGCCCGCATCGAGCGGGAATTGAATGGCATCCCCGGTCTCGAGATTCGGACCGGCGTGGCGAAAACGGGAATCGTGGCGACGCTGAACGGTGATCGGGATGGACGGTGCGTCTTGCTTCGCGGCGACATGGACGCACTGCCGATTCAGGAGGCGAACACGTTTGACTATCGGTCGCGTCGCGACGGCCTCATGCACGCCTGTGGGCACGACGGTCATACGACCTGCCTACTCGGCGCGGCGCGTGTGCTCGCCATGTTCGCGGATCAGTTGCCGGGCAAGGTCAAGTTCATTTTTCAGCCGGCGGAGGAGAACGGCGCGGGCGGACGGGCGATGGTCGACGCCGGGATACTCGACGATCCCAAGGTCGACGCGGCGTTCGCGCTGCACGGATGGCCCGAGGCGGCGCTTGGTTCGATCGTCGTGGGTGCGGGGGCCATTCTGGCGGCGGCGACGGCGTTTGAGATCGTACTCCATGGGAAGGGCACGCACGCGGCATATCCGCACAAGGGTACGGACCTCATCCTAACCGCGTCACACCTGGTCACCGCGTTGCAGGCGGAGGCATCGCGCCATACGGCGCCGATCGACCCCGTTGTTGTGTCGATCAGTGCCATCCACGCGGGTGAGACGCATAACGTGCTGCCGGACCGGTGCAGAATGCTCGGTACGACGCGCGCCCTCGACGAGAAGACGCACCTGGAGGTGAAGGGTCGGATCGAGCACTGCGTCCATTCGATCGCTTCGGTCTTCGGTGCCCGTGCGGAATTGACCTGGCTGGAGACGTATCCGGCGCTGGTCAATGATCCGTCGGCGGCCGCGCTGGTGGCCGGCGTGGGTGACGAGCGATTGGGCACGGCGCAGGTGGACCGGAATCCCGCGCCGGGTTTGGGCGCCGAGGACTTCTCGTTCATTGCTCGATGCGTGCCGTCCGCGATGTGGCGTTTGGGATTGTGCCCGCCGGGACGTGACGAAATGCCCACGTTGCATAACCCCGAGTTCGATTTCACGGACGCGGCGATTCCCATCGGCGTCGGGATGCACTGCCTTGTCGCAGAGAGGTTCCTCTCCGAGGGACTGCCGGAAACCGGTCGATGATCGGTCCTTCGCGGCGGCGGTGGCGACCTGTTCCTTCGACCGGATAGACTCCGCCCAAGGCATCTTCGATAACCGAGCGGGCGGTCGGCGCGCATTCGGGAATCCCGCGGTTTCCGCGTTAGCCTGTACGACGCGTTTCAGAGCGGTCTGTCAGGACTCGGCGGACTTGTCTCCGGTCATGCGCTTCTGATGAATGGCCTTCGTGATCCTGTCGATCAGAACTTCGTATTGAAAGGGCTTTTGGAGGAAATCGGCGGCGCCGCGGTTCAATGCGATCGCCGCGATTTCGTCCTCGCCATAGCCTGACATGACGATGATTGCGAGGCGTTTGGCCGTCTTGCTTATTGTCTCCAGGAGATCAAGCCCACTCTTGCCCGGCATGTTCACGTCGAGAAGGAGGCAGCCCACGGCGGAGCGATCGAAGTTTGCGAGGAACTCATCGCAGGACTCGAAGCACTCGACCGGAAGGTCGGCGGAAGCAATCAGCTTGGCGAGCGAGAGGCGGATCGCCTCGTCGTCGTCCACCACGTAAATGATAACGTCAGTGTTCATTGCAGCGAAGTCCCCCCCAGGTTGTTCGTCACGAGCCGACTTTCGTCAACCAGATATCGGGCGGTCATAAACGTGTGATCGTCCGATCGAAACGAGGGTGGTCGATTGCCCAGGCGGTCGAGCATGCACCCGTCGCCGCTCGCGCGCCGCCCGGACACTCATCCGATTGTCGCCGTGAGGCGAAGACCGAACGTGGGTACGTCGATCACCGGCAGCGCGATCCCGGCGATTCGCTCGATCCCAAATGCGCAGCGAACGAACGGACCAACGAGTTCAAGATGGCATATGGCTCCACTCCCCCAGGATTATTGATATTGGAGCGGCGAACGCAAGCATCGGTCGAGAATCCATAGTTTTTCGGAGACCGGCATACTCGTTCGGAAGTAAGCGTATGGGTTGATGCCC
>JADFHG010000431.1 GCA_022567365.1 Planctomycetota bacterium
TTCCGCCATCAGCCGCCTCGCCCTCGCATACGACCGGTGTCGAGTTTCACGAGTGCCACCACTAACTGAGCCGCATGCTTCAGCTTGCGCGATCGTTCTTATGTAAAGAAGCGTCGTGCCAAGCACGTAACATCGCGCGGGCTGAAGCCCGCGGCTCGGTTGCGACTCATTGTCGCAGGAGTTACGAGACGGAGCACCGGACCGGCAAGTCCCCTTGCCTCGACACGCACGCCGTCCACGAAGAGTCAAAGCAAAGTCCACGCAGAATCAAAGCAACTCGTGGAGTTTGCGCTTGAGGATCTTCCCCGTGGGTCCGGTGGGTAGCTCGTCGCGGATGATGACCTTCTTGGGCACCTTGAAACCGGCGAGCAGACGCTTCACGAACTGCCGGATTTCGGACCCGTCGACCTCGGCGCCGTCGCGCCTGAGGACGAATGCGACCGGAATTTCACCGCGACTCTCGTCGGGCACACCGATGACGGCCGCCTGCACGACGTCTTCGTGCTGCTCGATGGCGGCTTCGATCTCCCGCGGATAGACGTTTTCGCCGCCGATGATGAGCATCTCTTTGGCCCGACCGGTAATCGAGAGATACCCGTCGGCGTCGAAGCGGCCGATGTCACCGGTCTTGAACCAACCGTCGGCGTCGAGCACGGCGGCGGTCTCCTCCGGTTTGTTGTAGTAACCCTTCATGACACCCGGTCCGCGCACGAGGATCTCGCCGTCGGCGCCTTGACCGATCTCTCGTCCGTCGTCATCCACCAATTTGACCTCGACGTTGCGTATCGGTTTGCCCACCGTGCCCGGACGATCGGCCTCGGTCGCGGAGGCCGCAATGATCGGCGAGGTCTCGCTCAACCCGTATCCCTCGTAAAGCCGCACGCCGAACCGCTCCTCGAACCCGGCGCGCAGCTTCGCGGACAACGGCTCGCCGCCGCTTACGGCGAGGTCGATCGACTCGAACTGTTCGCGCCTGGCGGACTTCGTCTTGAGGATCGCCGCGTACATACTGGGAATCGCGAGCATCATCGAAATGCGTTTCTCGGCGATCTTTTTGACCACGCTGATGGGGCTGAATCGCGGCATCGCGTACACGGTGGACTTCAGCATGATCGGAATGATCACATTGCCCGTCAGCCCATACACGTGAAACGGCGGCAGGAAGTTGAGAAACCGTTGCGACGGCGGGATTTTGAGCGAGTGGATGGTATCGGCACCGTTGCTCTGAAGATTTTGATGGGTAAGCTGGACACCCTTTGGCTCGGCCGTCGTACCCGACGTATAGAGCAGCACGGCCGTATCATGCGGGCCGCCGTCGGGAACGGGGGGGGCGGATCGTGCCATCTCCATGAGAACCCTGCGTTTGAGCGGGAGTTCGTCGACGAAGAGGAGTCTCGCGGGTAGCCCGCCCGCGAATTCCTCGAAATGGCGGATGGTCAGGATCAGGTCAATCCCCGAATCCCGGACGACCCCGGCGACGGTTTCCGGATTCAGAAGGAAGTTGAGCGGGACCGCGATCTTCCCCGCCCACAACACTCCGAAGAGCGACGCGGGAAAGACCGCACTCGCAGGAAGCATAATGCCGACTCTATCGACGGCCGTTTCGCGGCGCACCAATCGGGCCATGACGCGGGCGAGCAACGTAAGGCGCCGGTAGGTAAGCTCGAGCCGCCCGTCGTCCACCGCGAGCGTATCCGGAGATTCACGATTTGCAGCGAGCAAGGTGTCTAATAGCATGGCCGCTTTCGCTGTTTCCTTTGACCGTCCGGGCGGAGCATAGGCGCGGGGTCGTCCGGTGTCCACCGTCGAGGTCGTCGGAGGTCCACCGTCAGGGCGCGGTTGGTGCGCGACCCTAACAGCCTGTTGAAGAACAGGATACTTTGTGGGACCGACTGTTTGAACGGGCGGCTCAGGTACGACGTTGACCGATCCACGCACGGCGGTCGGACCTGACAGTCCGCCGGTTGTCGCGAGCAAGCGCCAACCGTAGGATCGCGGAGCACCGCGCGACCATGTTCGCGAGACTGTCCAGTTTGTATCGCCCCGATACCGTGCAAACGTCGATGGGCGTCAGCGCGATCGCGACCGTTGTGCAGCGCGCCGTGGGTTTTGGGCGCGGCGTAGCGTTGGCCTGGTTGATCAGCCAAGCGCAGTTCGGGCTATTCGGGGTCGCCCTCCTGACGCTCAACGTGTTGCTGCCGCTGTGCTCGATCGGGCTTCACGAGGGTATCGCCCGCTACGCCGCTTTCCATGAGGCCGGCGGAACCCTTAAACGCTTCGCCCTGCGCGTGTGTCTGCTTCTGGCGGGTGTCACGGCGGCGACCGCAACCGCGCTGTGGGTGTTTTCCGAACCGTTGGGCGGTGTGCTTTTCTCGTCAACCCAGACGTCGCTGACCGGTGCGAACGGGGATAGCGGCGCTGCGGGACAAATGGGGCTGGCGCGGGCGGTCGCGTGCTGCACCGCCGCGCTCGCCGCATACCACGCGATGCTCGGTTTCCTGCGGGGTCTTCGCATGTTCCGCGCCCACGCCGGCGCCGAAGTTTTCTCCGCGTCACTCTTCACCGCCCTGGCGATCGGCGGCGCATACCTCGGTTTCGACACGGCCGAGTCGTTGGTCTGGTCGTACGCGGTCTCGAGTCTGGTCACGGTGTTGATCCTCCTGGGGCCGCTGATCGCGCGAGTCACCGCCGCGACCGCGACAACTTCACCGAACCACTCGACGCCCACGCCGCGCGAAGATGACGCACAATCCCCGACCGCGAAACGTCCGGCTGCGCCGGCTCAACCACCGGGCGCAGACCTCTCGCGCGATCGGACAAGCACGTCACGACTAATCACATTCAGCTTGTGGTCGGCGGCGACTGCCATAACATGGCACGCAACGTCGTACTTTCCCATGTGGTACCTGCTCAAGGTCTCGGATGCGGCGGCGGTGGGAACGTTTCATGCCGTGCGCATGCTGACGCAGTTTGTGCAGGTGGGCGCGGTCATGATGACGATGGTCATTGCCGGTCACGCCACCCGCGATTGGGAACACCGCGGGCGCGAATTCGCTTTGCCCCGGCTCGCTTTGATGACCAAGCTGGCGCTGGTGGCGATACTCGCGACGGCGACCGCGCTGTCGCTGCTTCGACCGATTCTTCTTCGCTTGTTTCCGGCCGGTTTTGCCGCCGGCAGTGCAGCGTATGATCCGCTCCTGTTGTTCTTTCTACTGTCGGGTGCCGTCGGGCTGATCGCCGTTCGCTTGAACCTCGTGGAGAAACCCCGTCTCGTGTTCGTCGCGTGGCTCGTGGGCATGTCCGTCAACGTCGCGACCGTTTTTGCAATGCTCGGTTCACCGACGTCAAGCGGGATCGCGGCCACGGAGGCAATCGTGGCGGCCGCTTGGGCGGGGTGTTGTGGACTTGGGGCCGCAACGGCTACGGTGCTGGTGCTCGCCCGACGCAGCGGTGTCGGATTGGACTTGGGAGCGGTCATCCTTCTCATGGCGAGCTTGGCGGTTGCGCTCGGCCGACCCTTTGCCGTGGCGGCGATGATCCTTGTTGTCGTCGTGTGTGCGCGAACATCGTGGATCATCACGCGGCAGGATTTCGCGAGCGTCATCGAGCGCTTGCGCCGGCGCGACGCCCGATAATCGGCGGACCTGGGATGCCACACGTGGGGCAAGCCCAGCCATTGTCGCGTCAAGCCCCGGCAGGGGCGACAGACCCAGACCAGGGGCTTACGCGCCTGGCTAATGGACTGCCGCCCCTTT
>JADFHG010000432.1 GCA_022567365.1 Planctomycetota bacterium
ATCGAGCAGCACAACCGCGACCCCAAACCGTTCGTCTGGCGAAAGACCGCTGACGAGATCATCGAAAAAGTCGGGCGAGCAAGGCTCGCACTGAATAATGCCCCTACAGGATGAATCACACCACTAGAATCGGCGTGGGTTGCGAATCGGCCTGTCCCAGCCCCTGCACCGCGCGGGCTGAAGCACGCGGCTCGCAAGACGAACTCGGGAAATGCTCTGCGGTACGACCGGGCTTCTCCTGGGGCCGCCGCGACACAAAAACCGTGGAACTCACCCGCCAATGTGCTATTGTATCATCGAAAGGGTCGATCGCGTTGGCATGGTACGAGTATGCGCGCTCGGGGGGTGTCGTGATGGAGATCAGGCGCATCGTTTCAATCGTGGCACTGGCGGGCTCCTCGGCCGCATTCGGTGCGACGAAGGTCTCGATCGTCCCGCGTGAGGCGACGATTCCATCATGCGGTTGCGCGACCTTCCAGCTCTTCCTCGAGGATACCGCCTCGTCCGGATTCCCGATGCGCCTGTACCAGATGACGTTGCCCGGTGCCGCCGAGCCTATCGGAACCGCAAGCGGAGTCGTCGAACACACCCCCGTCGCGCCGGCGGTCCGATCGACGGGCGTCGGGTGTCTCGACGACCAGAGTCCGTGCGTCGATACCTTGAACCCGGACTACGTGTTCGCGCCGCCGAATCAGGCGATCGCAAGCAAGGATCCCGGTCCGCCGCCGCGCTTTGGGGCCCTCGGTCTCACACCGGACGACGCGGTCGACGTGACGGTGCCACGGTATCTTGGCGAACTTGTCTACTGTGCGTCGCCTGGGGCATCGGGTGATTTCGCCGTCAACCTGGTGGACATCGGCGGCGCGAGCTTTCTCCGCATTCAGATCGATCCTGATGCCGTCGAGGACTTGCCGTTCGCTGTCGATGTGCCCGGTGCGACCATCCACGTCGTCGAGTTGTCCGGGGCCGTGTTCGTTGACCAATCCGCGGTCGAGGGCGCCAATCTCGGTTCGGATTGGTCGAATGCGTTCATCGACCTTCAAACGGCCATCGCATACGGAGCGTGCTCCGGTTCGGTGGCCGGCGAGGTTTGGGTAGCATCCGCCGGGGCGTCGCCATACGCGCCGACCGGACCCGGGGGCGACCGCGGGGCGAGTTTTGAATTAGTCTCGGGACTCGCGCTTTACGGCGGGTTTACCGGGACCGAGACAAACCGCAACCAGCGCGACCCGGCGCTCAACGAGACCATTCTAAGTGGCGACCTCGACGGCAACGACGGTCCCGGTCTGACCGGCAATGACGAAAACAGCTACCACGTCCTCCGCGCCGAACACGTCGATGCGAGTGCACTCATCGACGGGTTTACAATCACGGGTGGCAACGCGGATGGAGCGACGGCACCGGACGACGGCGGCGGCGGAATGTACGTCTCGCGGGGCGGTCCGACCATTTCCGGCTGCACGTTTGTCCTGAACGCCGGCGGGCGCGGTGGGGGCATGTTGGCCGCCGCCGCCGCTCCCATCGTTGACAATTCGATCTTCACCGACAACGTTGCGACCAACGGCGGTGGTGTCTATAGCGCCAACGGGGCCGCGCCGCGATTCAGCGGATGCGCGTTCATCGATAATCTCTCACTCGGCGCGGGTGGCGGGCTTTACAATGACCAGGACACGCAACCGCAACTCCTTTCGTGCATGTTGCGACTCAACACGGCCGTAGGAGACGGCGGTGCTATCTTCAACACCGCTTCGAGCCCGACGCTCAGCGGATGCGTCGTATGGGGCAACGCGGCCTCAAACGGCGGTGGAATCGCAAACCATAATGGAAGTTCGCTAAGCGCTTTCGATTCGGTATTCGCGGCCAACACGGCCGCCGGCGGTGGCGGTGCCATCGGCAACTCGCTGAATAGCTCAGTATCGGCGGTCGGTTGCGTGTTCTCGGGAAACCAGTCCGCCCGTGGCGGCGCGGTCGCCGGCGAGGACGGTGGTGCGATCAGCTTGATCAACAGTGTGTGCTACGGCAACTCGGCCACCCAGGAGGGCGGCGCGGTCTTCGCCGGGCTGGGAAGCGTCGTAAGCGTTACGAACACGATCCTGTGGGACGACGCGGCGCCGCTAGGCGCTGAACTTGCCGTTGGCGGCGGCGCGATCCTTCGGGTCGCGCATTGCGACGCAACCGGCGGGGAAGCCGCGGTGCACGTCGCCGCGGGTACGCTCCTCTGGGACGGTGGCAACATCGACGCGCCGCCTCTGTTCGTCGACTCCGACGGCGCCGACGACGTAGCGGGCAGCCCCGACGACGATTTTCGATTGCGGCCCGGATCACCGTGCATCGACGCGGGCTCGAACACGATCGACCAGACGGTCGCCGGTTCGATCCCCGATGCCGCCATCCACAAAGGCGGCGGCACTGTGCCACTCACCGACACCGACGTTTGGAAACAGGCGTCGCTGTTCGTGGGCGATGCCTACTTCGGCAACCGACAAGCCGGCGGCGCGGATCTGCGCCTCACCGCGGGCGTGGGGAACATTATCGTCATCGACATACTGCAGGTGGCGGATGAGGCCGCTGCCGAGTCCGAGTACGTCGCGATCGACCTCGGCGATCCCGACGTCGAGGACGGCATCACCCATCCGCAGCCGCCGGACGGAACAACGGTCGTCACGACCGCCGGGCTGAGGTTTTGCCGCTCCAATTTGGACCCGATGCAAGACCACTTCATCTATTTTGCCGTGGATGATGCGTTCGCGGTCGACGGAAGTCGGGCGGGCGTCGTCGTTTCGATCGAATATTTCGACTTCGGGTTCGGTGTGTTGGGCCTTCAGTATGATGCCAATCCATGGGCACTGCGTCCATTGCCTCAGGCGGATTTCGACGGTAACGAGCGGGTGGTCGGCGACGTGGTGGACATCGGTGCGTTCGAGTTTCGCCCCGTTGCGGTGTCGGCCGCGGGTCCGCGGTATCTTCAGGCGACCCCCGCCGCCGGTGCCGAACCCGTGGCACTGCTCGTGACGTCGGTCGACGAACCGTGCGTCGAATCATACGCGCAGGCGCCGACGTTCGTCGGAAGCGTCGAAGTCAGCCGGCTGGGCGCAAGTCCGATCTTCATGACCCCCGCGGACTGGGGCACGATTCACATTAGTGACACCGCAATCCTGCCGGACACATCGTACAGCGTGGTCACCGAGACCGCCGGCGGCGCCCTTTCGGCCACGGTCACGGTGACGACTTGGTCGTGGACCGACGCGAACCACTCCGGTGTCGGCACCGACTTCGACGACATCCTATGCGTGCTCAATGGTTTCGCGGGAGATTTCTTCGGCCCGTGCGCGTTCTTCGGCACCGACTTGGAGGCGGGCATCACCAACGGCGTCATCGACTTCGACGACATCGTCGCCGCGTTGGATGCCTTTGCGGGCAATAGCTACTTCGACAATCCCGGGCATGTGGATCCTTGCCCCTAAACGGCCGCCTGAAGAGCAGCATGTCCTCTATAGCATCCTCAATCCATGCGTAGGAGCCGCGTAAGAATACTGCTCCGACACATAACAAGTGACCACGTCAGTAGTTTCATCGTACGCAATTCGCAGGCAATCGGAGTAATACCTGTTCAGATGATCGGTGTCGGAGTAGTAAGTACCACAGTTTCCTTGCGAAAAGGTAACCCTTCACGGCTCGGCGGGTAACAGTTTTGGGATCGGCTGACCGGTGAAGTGGGCATGCACGACGCGTTCGAGGTACTCGAAGAC
>JADFHG010000433.1 GCA_022567365.1 Planctomycetota bacterium
GATTCGGCGTGGATGCGATCATCTTCTTCCAGGACATCCTCACGCCGCTCGCCCCCATGGGCATACCGTTTGCCTTTCGCCCGGGTCCGGTGACAGCCCGCCCGATACGAACGGCGGCGGACGTGGCCTCGTTGCGTCGGTTCGACCCCGACCGCGACGTACCTTTCGTCCCTCAAACGCTGCGCCTCGTGCGCGATGCCCTGCGAGGTGAATTGCCGCTGCTCGGTTTCGCCGGTGCGCCGCTGACGCTCGCGTTTTTCATGATCGAGGGCGGGAGCCCGAGCAATGGGGACGCGAGTGCCGAGCCCACCGCGCCGCACGCGCGGTCGATGATGCAGGGCGACCCGGCGCTTCTCCACCGGCTGCTCGATATGCTCGCCGACATGACCGCCGACTATCTCGCGATGCAGATCGAAGCGGGCGTGGACGCCGTTCAGCTCTTCGAATCGTGCGCCGACCTGCTCACCCCGGAAGAATATCGCGAGTTTGCCCATCCCTACCACGAGCGCATCTTCGCCCGGTTGGGCGGGCGCGTGCCCACGATCCTATTCGCGAAGGAACAGACC
This sequence comes from Planctomycetota bacterium, assembly GCA_022567365.1. Classification (GTDB taxonomy): domain Bacteria; phylum Planctomycetota; class Phycisphaerae; order UBA1845; family UBA1845; genus JADFHG01. The sequence goes on from JADFHG010000433.1 coordinate 567, forward strand.
TGTTTGGAGCTGATGGCCCGCTCCGGCGCCGACGTTTTGAGCGTTGGAACGGGCGTGGACATCGCCGACGCTTCGGTGCGATTCGGCGGCAGGGTGGCGATACAGGGCAACGTGGATAATCGTCTGGTGGCCGGCGGCACACCGGACGAAGTGGAAGAAGCGGTTAGGAAATGCGTCCGCGCGGGCGGGCATACCGGTCACATTCTCAATCTCAATCACGGCTTGCTCAAGGAGACACCGGTGGAAAACGTCGTGCGGCTGATCGAGACCTGCAAACGCACGTCGGTTCGACCCAATAGCGCACAACCGGCGCGGGTGTGAAATCATGCACGACAAGACGCGAGACGTAATCGTCGTCGGAGGCGGCATCAGCGGACTGACAACGGCGTGGCACCTGAAGAAGGCCGGCGTCGATGTGACCCTCCTCGAGGCCAAGGAAACGGTCGGCGGATGCACACGAACCGACCGAGTCGACGGGTTCCTTCTCGAGAAAGGCCCGTTCAACGTGATGATCCGCGATCCCGCGTTCGAGGATTTGATCGACGGGGTGTCGGGGCATGTCAACATTATCCGCGCGGAGGAGTCTGCCAAGAAGCGGTACATCTACCGTCGAGGCCGGCTGATGCCCGTACCGTCCGGCCCGTTCGGCCTGATGACCACACCCCTGCTGCCGTTTGGCGGTCGTTGCCGATTGCTCGCCGGACTGCTCGTAAGTGCCCGACCACGGCACGGCGAGGAGACGATCGAGCAGGCCGCGACGCGCCGCTTCGGCAGGGCGGCTTGCGACACGCTGGTCAGCGCCGTCATCGCCGGGATCTTCGCCGGAGACATTCGCAAGCTGAGCCTCAGCGCGTGTTTTCCATCCGCGGGCAGGATCGACGCCTCGGCGAGGAGTCTGCTCGTGTACGGACTTCGCCAGGCCCTGCGGGCAGCCCGCAGAAACAAGAACAGGCGACGTCGGCGATGGCGCGGTTTGGTGAGCATCGACGGCGGGCTTGGCGCGTTGACCGGCGCCCTGGGCGCTGCCCTCGGGGCCGACCTTCTGATCGGCCGCCGCACCGAGGCGATCCGCCAAACCGCGAACGGCTTCGAGTTGGACATCGGCCCGCCGGGTGCCGATCGCAAGACCCTGCGTTGCCATCGGCTCGTCATCGCCACCTCCAGACCGGAGGCGGTACGACTCCTAAGACCGGTAGTGCCGGTCGCGGCAAACGTCGTCGACTCGATCGAGAGCGCGTCTCTCGTGGTGCTCAACCTGGGTTATCGTCGCTCCGACGTCGGGCATCCGATGGACGGCTTCGGGTTTCTCGTACCGGGAAACGAACCCGAGTTTCCGCTCATGGGGGCGCTCTTCGCGGACAGCGTCTTTCCGCATCACGCACCGGATGACCGGCGTTTGCTGCGGGTGTTCATCGGGGGGGCTCGCGATCCTGGCGCGGTTGATCGCCCCGACGACGAGCTGGTCGCGACGGCGACGTGCCGTCTCCGCGACCTGCTCGAAATTCGTGGCGAACCCGTGCTTGTCGACGTGTGCCGTTACAAAGAGGCCATTCCGCAATATCATCTTGGACACGGCGAGAAGATCGCTCGATTGCGGACGGCGGTTGATGCGATTCCCGGGTTGCACGTGGTCGGCAACTATCAGGGCGGTGTCTCGCTGAACGACTGCGTGCGGCTTGCGACGGAAACAGCGCGCGATCTGATCGGCGCTGGAGTAATCGCGTGCGCGAGCGCCCCGGTGCGCAAAGCGGGCATGAACCAGGAAAGTCGCGCGGTGGTTAGCGCGTAACGCGCGGCGGCAATCGTTCTCGCTCCGATCCGCTTTGGAATCGGTTTTGACAAGCCCGCGACCGTCGCGACGCGAGCCCGAAACGCTCCAAATTGATCGGAGCTATTCGTATCTCATCGGCACTGTGGTTGAAGCAAAATGACGGATCAACATGACCTCCCTCGTCCCCATCGTCGACCTCGGCGACTTCGGCGCACCGAGACGATTCGTCGGCTGGTGCGCGAAACTCGACTGACGCCCGATCGACTCGTCCTGCCTCAGTTCGTCGTCGAGGGAGATGATCGGTCCGAGCCCATCGAGGCCATGCCCGGACGGAGTCGCCTGTCGATCGACCGGACCGTCGCCGAGTGCGAGAAGGCGATGGCGATGGGCGTGCGCTCGTTCGCGCTCTTTCCGGCCATCGACGCCTCGCTGAAATCGCCCGGGGGCGAGGAAGGCCTTGCGCCGAACAACCTGCTCTGTCGGGCCGTTCGCGCCATCAAAGAGGCATTCCCGGAGTCCTGCGTGATTACCGACGTCGCCCTCGACCCGTACTCGAGCGACGGACATGATGGGCTGGTCGCGGGCGGGGTCGTGCTTAACGACGAGACGGTCGATCTGCTCGCGCGAATGGCCGTCCTGCATGCCGAGTCCGGCGCCGACATGGTCGCCCCATCGGACATGATGGACGGTCGCGTCGGTGCCATCCGTGAGGCACTCGATGCGGCGGGTGCGACCGACGTCGCCGTGTTGAGCTACACCGCCAAGTATGCGTCGGCGTTCTACGGACCGTTTCGAGAGGCGCTCGATTCGGCGCCGGTCGATTCGCCGGACGTGCCCCGCGACAAGTGTACGTATCAGATGGACCCGGCCAACGCGCGCGAGGCGAGCATCGAAGCCATGCTCGACGCCGAGGAAGGCGCGGACATTCTCATGGTCAAACCGGCGCTACCCTACCTCGACGTCATCCACCGACTGCGCGGCGAGACCGACCTGCCGATCGCGGCGTATCACGTCAGCGGCGAATACGCGATGGTCAAGGCGGCGGCCGAGCGGGGATGGCTCGACGAGCGGGCCTGCATGAGCGAGATGCTCACCGCCATCGCCCGCGCCGGCGCCGACGTAATCTTCACGTACGCGGCGCTCGACTATGCAAGCTGGTGGCACGACTCGCGGACTTGACGCAAAATCGTCTGCGGGGAGGCACGCGCGGCCCCGGATTGCCGGTCCACCGCGAGCTTCGAGTGATTTCAGGGGGGAAGGCCGCGAGGCACACACTCAAACCGATACCCCGCTCTTTCGGTGCCCGCGGGCCTCGAGCGGCGGCTGATCGTCGGTTCGTTGGGGTCGGGGCAGCTCGAGGGTCGCGATGCATCCCCCGTCGGGGTGGTTGCGGATGGTCAGCCGTCCGCC
>JADFHG010000434.1 GCA_022567365.1 Planctomycetota bacterium
TCCAACGCGGCGTCGAACATCGGGTCATCTGGAATTTCGACGCGACCGGTAAGCGGCGCACCCGCGCGTAGGGCGTTGCTCAGCCGCTCGTGGGCGCGCGCGTCAAGTGAATCGTCGGGTTCGATGGCCCCTAGAGCGTTGAGTCCATTAGCGACCGCCAGCAGACCGTCCGCGACTTCGCGACAGGGCGCGCATTGCTTCAAATGAAACCGCAACCCCTGCGGCAATTCGCCGTCAATCGACGTTTGCTCGTCGTCAGCGAGCGTCGAGAGAACCCAAACTCGTTTGGGGCAAACCGTTTCGCGGTCTTTCGGATTAGTGGGCATCATTACCCTCTCTTGCCTCTTTACCAAGAATCTCGGAGAGCCGTACTACGGCGTGACGCCGGTAGACCCGCGCCGTCGCCGGCTGAATACCCAGGGTCCGGCCGACTTCCTCGTAGGATTGTCCGGCCAAGTCGCGCAGGACGACGACCTTTCGCAAATGGTCCGGCAGAGACACGATCGCATGGCGCATCGTCTCGAGTCGGAGTTCCTGCTCTTCGTCGTTTGCGGTCGGTTCGACCGACTGACGGCCGCGGGCGATCACAATGGACGGCCAATGAGCCGCCCGTCGTTTCGTGGTCCGCAGCATCTCGATCGCCACATTGGTGGCCGTCCGGTATGCGTACGCTCGGGCGCTGCGGATGTCGCATCGCCGATCGAGCGATGCCAGTTTACAAAAACAGTCTTGGTAGGCATCAAGAACGTCCGCTTCGCGTCCGAGAATCCGCCACAGCATTCGCATGATGGCGGGGCCTTCGTCCTCGATTAGGCGGGATATCCAGGCCTTGGGGGCCGTCGGCGTCTGGGGCACGGCGCGGAGGAGCGGCGCGTCGCCCGCCAAGTCTGAATAAGTGATCGCGCTCGACATCACGGGTTTCGATGCGCCGGGCACGTCGTCGTTAGCGTCGAATTGTGGTCCCGTGGACATTTCTTGGCGTATCGCTACCAAGCCGATTCACGCACGCGTCTCTTCGACTCGGAATCCTCATTCATTCTAGTGCTTTGTCATGGATGATTCGATGGGTAGGCCCAATGGGTGCCACCTCTTCAGGGCTTGTCGACACGAATGGTCTGCCGATTCGTGTCCGCCACGGCTAAAGCCAGGGGCCACCCAACCCCTCAGTCGACGGCTGACGAAGCACCAGATGGCGATGGCGACCTACGCCGGCATCCGTTAGGATGCAGCCCGGTGTCCGAAAGATCGGTTGGCGCGCGCCACAGAATCGAACGCCCAAGAGCATGACGTGTAGACGCAATACGCTGGTAGGAGCATCCGATGGCTGTCTTCGACGTTGAAAAGTACCGTAACCTCGTATTTGTCGGGCATGGGGGATCGGGCAAGACCAGTCTTGCGGAGGCGCTCCTATATAAGGCCGGGGTGACCAACCGTCTCGGAAGCACGCAGGACAAGACGTCCATCCTGGATTTCTCTGAGGACGCGAAGGAGCGGCAATCGTCGGTCGATTCAGCGTGCTGCAACCTCATGCATCGCGGGTTGCATGTCAATCTCATCGATACGCCGGGAACTGCCGCTTTCTGCGGGCCGGCAATCGCGAGCTTCGCGGCCGTCGAGTGTGCCGTCGTGGTCATATCCGCCGCGTCGGGAATCCAGGTGAACACGCGCAAAATGGTGCAGCGCGCGCGCGACTACGGAATCGGCGTGTGGATCGTGATCAATCACATTGACGCACCGAACGTCGATATGGCCGAGCTCGTAGCCGCCATCCAGGACAATTTCGGCGCTGCTTGCGTACCGCTGAATCTTCCGACCGGCGGCGCCAGCGGCGTGATCGACTGCTTCGCGAACGAGTCGGGTGATGCCGATTTCTCCAGCGTCGCCGACGCCCACACGGCACTGATCGAGGCGATTGTCGGGGCTGACGACGATCTGATGGAGAAATATCTTGGCGGTGAACTCGCATTGGAAGAGGCCGCGGCGGCGGCAGCGAAAGCCGTTTCGACGGGCGAGCTGTGCCCGATTCTCTTTACCAATTCTCGCGGCGACGTAGGCATCACTGAGTTTCTCGATGCGCTGGAGGTGTTCTGTCCAAGCCCCGCCGTGGGAAAGACCCGATTGCTCGTTGACGGCGACGCCGAAACGGAAATCGTGGCCGATCAATCGGGTCCGTTTGTGGGGCAGGTCTTCAAGATCAGCGCGGATGCGAAAAGCCATATTAAGTACCTGTTCATCAGGGTTCTCTCGGGCAAACTCACAACCGACATGACCATCAAGACAACGGCGGCCCCCAAGGGCATTCGGCCGGGCCAGATCTTGCGAATGCTCGGTGCCGACCACTGCGATCTGGAAGCGGGGGTTGCGGGAGACATCATCGTATTGGCGAAGTTGGACCTGAAGATCGGCGAAACGATCTTCACCGATAACGGCGGTTCGATCGCAATGCCCGTGCTTCCCAAACCCATGTTCTCTCTGGCCATCACGTCCAAGGCGCGCGGCGACGACGACAAGATTTCCGTCGCGATCAAACGATTCGCCGAGGATGATCCCTGTTTTGCGTACGAACGCAGCTCCAGTGGCGAGTTGATCATACGGGGCATGGGCGAGGCGCAGTTAAAGAGCTACCTCGGCCGTATGGAAAGGGTCTACAAGGTCGAGGTCGATACCCACCCGCCGAAGGTGCCGTACCGCGAGACGATCGCAGGCTCCGCCATGAATGTCGTGTACACCCACAAGAAACAATCCGGCGGTTCGGGACAGTACGGGAAGGTCATCATCAACGTTGTTCCCGCCGAGCGCGGTGAGGGCTACGAGTTCGTCGATAAGATATTCGGCGGTTCGATCGACCAGGGCTATCGCCCGAGTGTCGATAAGGGAGTGCGCACGCAGATGAACGAGGGCGTGATCGCGGGGTATCCCGTCGTCGATGTCAAGGTCGAACTCATCGACGGAAAGACCCATCCCGTCGACAGCAAGGATATCGCCTTTCAGATCGCCGGACGCGGCGCGTTCAAGGAAGGGTTCATGAAGGCGAAACCCATCATTTTGGAACCGATCGTGAACATCGAGGTCACGTGTCCGGCCGACAACGTGGGCGACATCCAGGGCGATCTCGCGTCGCGTCGCGGACGTCCACAGGGTCAGGAGATGTTGCCCGGCGGCATGGCGGTTATCCGTGCCATCGTGCCATTGGCCGAGGTCGCGGACTACAGCCCGCGACTCTCGAGCATTACCGGCGGACAGGGCAGCTACGATATTGAAGAATCTCACTACGAGGTCGTACCCGGCAACGTACAACAACAACTCATCGACGCGCACAAGAAGGAGCACGAAGCCGCGAGCACGTAGCGAGACGGGAACAGCGCCGCCGTTTGGGACTGCCCTTCTTAGCGGCCCGTTGAAAAAGTGGTGCTCCGCCGAGCAAGTAGCGGCGGCTGTAAGCCGGCGATGGCCGTCTGAACAGCTAGTACCGTGTTTCATAAGTTCCGCGGCTACCTGAGCCGCAGGCTTCAGCCTGCGCGGAGTTGCAAATATCTCAACGGGTACGCAATTTCGTGGCACCGCGCGGGCTGAAGCCCGCGGCTCGGAGGAGAATCATAGTCGTAGGACATATGAAACACTGTACTACGTCCGCCACGGGGGGCGGACGCTACCCGGGATTTTTCCGCAGGCTGTCAGCGTAAATATGCACGCGCCTGCGCCGGGAGCCGCAATGCCCGTGCCCGCTTCATGCGTGCGTG
>JADFHG010000435.1 GCA_022567365.1 Planctomycetota bacterium
GCCGGCGCGGCGTAGCGCGAACCGACGATCCGCGGGATTGTCGGTCAAGTGCTCAATTGCGGGCGCCTCCGGAAGGCGCCTTTTTCAATGCGCTCCGCGAATGGGCTCCCGCATGAACCCACCGTCCGATCGGCGGTACGTGTCTCGCGGTGGTGAGAAGCTCGCCGCCGCACTCGACCACTTCGGAATCGATGTCGGCGGGCGCACCTGCGCCGACCTCGGTAGCCACATCGGGGGATTCGTCGATTGCCTGCTTCGGCGCGGTGCGACGCGCGTCTACTCGGTGGATACGTCTTACGGAACGCTCGCGTGGAAACTCCGCAAGGATCCGCGCGTCGTCGTCCTCGAGCGCACCAACGCCATGCACGTCGTGACGGCGGAGCTGTGTCAATTCGTCACGATTGACGTCGCGTGGACCCGCCAGTCGAAAGTGCTGCCGCAGGCCGCGCGGATCATCACCGAGGGCGCGACCGTGCTCACGCTCATCAAGCCCCATTACGAAGGTGGCGTCGAAATCCTGAAAGACGGCGTTCTGCCGGACGAGCTGGTCGATGGTGTCGTCGCAGACGTGCTCGAACAGATCGAGGCGGGCGGCTGGCGCGTGCTCGGGACGGCCGCCAGCGTCATCCGAGGTCGCGGCGGCAACCAAGAGGTCTTCGCTTGGGTGGAGCGGTCAGGACCGATCGACACGCACGCGGGGCAGCGCGAGGGTGTGTGATCCTCGATGGTGCGGGCGTGTCGTTATTCAGATTTGAACACAGGGTGGTCGTGAATCCGATGGTCGATGGTCTGGTCGGACGGGTCGGTATCGTCGCGTTGGGCCACGGTGGATGGGCCGTTTTGATATTGCACGTAGCCGACTCGTCGGGCGATGGCCCGCCAATACGCGACACAGGTCGCGGCAACGATCAGTGCCCACATCGGGAGGAAGATGCCGACGCGAGGGGGTAGGAAACTCAACACCAGCGTGATGACCGCGAGGCACGCCCAGAACGGAATGACGCTGCTCGTCAGTGCCACGACGTGATGGACTGCGGCGAAGCGATTCCTGCCCACCTGCCGCGAAACAAGCCACCCGAGCAATGAGGCGATTGCTGATAGGAGTATGAAAAAGCACCATGCGATGAACAGCCCGAACGCGAGGACGACGACCATGCCGATAAACAACGGGGGCGAGTCGCCCGTCGCCACGGATATGCCCCCGACGAACGCGCCGCCGCTCAGGACCACCGTCATCCCCAGCCAAAACACGAGATGTGTGATCGAAAAGACTGTGCGCTCGTGTGCGGCAAATGTTCGGAAGAACGTCTCCGAGTGAAACCACGCGCGCGTAGCTGCGTCGCCATACCCGGCAATATCCTTGCGATCGGCGACCACATCGAGGCTACGCTTTCGTCGAAGTGAGTCCGCCACCGCTTTGCCGCACTCGCTGCAAAGGCCGTTCGGATCGGTATGGGCAATGTTATACCCGCACCATTCGCACATCGGATCGGCGGGCGTCGCGACATCTCCGCGGCGATCGAGCGTCAGCGCACGGAGGTAGCTGATGATCGACCAGACGATCACCCCTGAAAAGCAGACGAACAGGAACAGCGGGGCGCTGATCGATCCGGACACGGATCCAAACATCATTAACCCGAATGCGACGACGACCCAAACGAGGTGCGCGACAAACAGCCAACTGACCCGGAGCGCGTGCCGAAACGTGGCACTTATCGGTTCGTCGCGCCCGGCCCAGCACGTCATCATCGCGGCCACAAGCACGAAGACGACCTCGCCGGCCGCCACAACGCCCCCTGCAATCGCGGCGGATGCACCGCCGGAGCGCACGGCGCGGGTGACCCCGCCGCCGATGAACGGATGCGTTTCGGCCTCGAGGTCAATGCACACCACTACGCCGGCCAGCGCAAGCAGTCCCAGCCAGTGAATCAAGTATATTTTGTGCAAGGGCGTGCGCAGGTGCGCGGCCGCGACCCGACGCGGCACAAAGGGAAAGAGCAGGAGCGTCGTGATTGCCGACAATGGTTGGATCTTTCCAGTGCAGTGCCCCCGGTCCACATCAACGCGCCCGGATTACAATCGCGCGATCCGTCGCTGTCAAGAATGGTCGCGAGGCACACACGGATCCCTGACGTCATCGGCGACCATCTCCCGGCGATGGTTAATGGTTGGCCAACCGGGGCCGTGCTATTTCCGGTGGTTGACGGTTGGTGGTTGACGGTTGACAGTTGGCGGCTGGGCAGGAGCCTCGCCGTCCCTTTTCGTGCATGGTCCAAGCGGGACGGTAGTGCTGCCTGTCGCATAGGCCGGTAGAGCATTTCCTGATTTCGTATGCCGGAACCACCGACATTCGCAACGCATCAAAGGGCGAGAGATCGTGCGGGCTGAAGCCTGCGGCTCGGAAGGCCGAACCGGGGAAATGCTCTAATCCGTCATGCGGGCGGATCCACGTCGCGATCCGGAAAGACGTTTTTCGGTTGCTTGGTTCCGATGTACGACTTTCGTTCGGCGGCATATTGCTCGGGCGTGAGGTCGTCCAGCAAGAACGCATCGGGATCCTCGGCAATCTCGACGAGAAACGGGATGCACCAACCACACCCGGTGCCTGCGCCGAGACACTCGTTCATCAAACTGGGGCGAGCGGGGCGCGTGCGCTTGCTGAAGTTGATCAGCTTGCGGGCGGAAACGCCGTAACAATAACAAATCTTGTCTTCGGGCTTCATGGATGAAAACGGCGCCTTCGCGCTCCAGTCATTTCCGTGCGATCAAGGTTGGTGCTCTGTTATGCCCCGAGTGATGGATCACACAGGCAAGCGGAAACTCGCTCGTGTCTCAGGAAGCCCGCGAAACACGGGCAAACAAGTTTGCCCTTGGCCCCCGTCGAGTTTGTCTTTGCCATCCGTCGCCTCCCCGAACGAATACCGGTGTCGATTCATCACTTCACGTGTCATGGAGTGGGGACTAATTAACTCCGGCGGCGGAGCACTCCTCCTTGGCGTATGCCGCAAAACGCGATGTGATCGTGGACGCGCGGCGCTCGATGGCGGCGAAGTCGCGGTCGGCGAGATCCGAGGGGGCGAACAACGATCGTACGAATCCCACGCCCGCGGCGCCGGCTTCGAGCACCTCGACAAAGTTGTCCGCATCCACACCGGCCGTCGGGAAAATCCTGAGCATGGGAAGCGGACCCAGGATCGCCGTCACGTAGTCGCGAACGCACGTAGGCGCCGGGAAAAGCTTGACGAAGTCCGCACCATGGATGTGGGCCGTGTGCATTTCCGTTGCGGTAAACGTGCCCGGGATCATGGGCACGCCAAGCTCGTGGGCCGCGGTGAGCACGTCCCTGTCAAAGATCGGAGACACGAGAAAGCCGGCACCGGCGGCCACCGCATCGCGCGCTTGCTGAGTGGACAATACCGTTCCCGCGCCGACGAGAAGGTCAGGATCCTTGGCAAATTCGGAAATCAGCCCCAGCGCGTTGGGCGTCGTCAGCGTGAACTCCACAATGCGAAAACCACCGGCGACGACCGCGCGCATCGCGTCCGACGCCAACCGTTCGTCCGCAGTCCGTATGATCGCGCTGATGCGCCTTTCTTCGATGCGCGCGACGAGTTCGTCTCTGTTCGAGTTGCTTGCGTTCATAACGTCTCGCGTGATCAGGATCATCATGTAAGGTACGAGTCGCCGCGCATGGTATCACCAC
>JADFHG010000436.1 GCA_022567365.1 Planctomycetota bacterium
GTCCCAAGAGCCACGGACCAAGCGCGACGGCGCGGGTGTTTCCGCTGATTCGCAGCCGCACCAGATCTCCGTCGCGCGACACGACGCGCGTACGCATCTCGGAATCCGCGACCTCCTCGACCGCGAACGGCAGGGTTTGACCGCGGACGTTGTCCAACAGGTGAAACCGCGCGAGCCGACGTGTCAAGGCCTCCGGTACCGCATGCACCGCGCCGGGCAGCGGATCGACGGGGAGCCACGCCCGGCCTTCGGCGATAGTGAACCATGCGTGGTCGCGGTTCCACGCTTTGGTCTTCTCGCGAGTCGGCTCTCGGTCGGGCGGCAAGTCTCGGCTCACGGTGACCAGCACCAGCCCGCCGTTCGGATAGGAATCCTCCCAGCAGTGTCGCGGCTCGAGGCTCGTACCCGGCGGCAACCGGCGCTGTTCATCCGGCAGCGCGTCCCACGCGTCGAGCCCACGCCTTAACACTTCGATCACCTGCTTGGGTTCAAGCACGTTGGCCGACGCGAGAAGCTTGCCGGCGGGAGAACAGACGTAGATACCCTGACGTGTGCCACCCACGCCGCGATAGTGGCCATGGTCGGCCATCGACTGAAAGACAAGGCAATCGGGATCCTTGTTGCGTTGAAGCCGCCATACCTCGTCCGCCGCGGGAACGAAGCGGGCCGCCAGTTTGATCACCTCCGGGTTTGACCAGGCGGACCGCCGGCCTCGAACGCCGTTGCCTCACGTACACCCGAGCGGGTGCCCGTTCATGACCCAGAGCAGCAGGGGTTTTTGCTCGGTGCTCGCGCGGACCATCCCATCGCGAAACGTCGGGAGCCACGGGATTTTCTCCCACGCGAGTTCCGCTTCATCCGGCAGGATGAACTCGCGCCACCTGTCGAACGACTCGTCGGACAGGTCGATCGCCTCGACCATAGGCCTGAACTCGGAGGTGCGATCCGTATTGACGGTCGGCGGGTCGGAGGGCAGAGCACGCTCCGGCGTGGGCGCACAGAACGCCGCCAGTGTCACAGCGGTGCATCCGCGGAAAACCTGTTTCGTCCTACTCGTCATCCGTACGTGCTCCAACAGGGCGAGACAGGCCAACCCGCCGACAACCCGCCGGCAAGCCGGTTGACCGGTTGAACGGTGGCCGGTGGCGGGCCATCGTACGTAGTTGGTCCGAATTCGCAATCGTCTTCGCCGTGCGCGACGGTGTGTCTGGTGGGCTGGACAGTTCCGGGGGATCGATGGTTTGGATCCTACCTTAGCAGTGAGGCTCGACGGCCGTGGTCCGATTGCGTCGCGGCATCCGCTTTCTTGTGGGTCCACGGGCAAGGCCCTACGATCGTTCCATGGATCGCACGATCTACCTGCGGATCGCATACGACGGGACCGATTTTCACGGGTGGCAGACCCAGCCGGGGTTGCGCACCGTTCAGGGCGTACTCGAGGACGCCGCGCGGCGGGTGGTCCGCCATCCCGTCGATCTGATCGGCAGCGGCCGCACCGATGCCGGTGTGCATGCCGTCGGACAGGTGGCGAGCTTGGTCACGAGCAGCACCCTTCCGGAGCGAAAAATCCGCTATGCAATGGGCGCGAGACTGCCGAACGATCTGGCGATCGTCGAAGTACACGAAGTTGACCCGCGGTTCCATGCGACGCGAAGCGCTACCGCCAAACAATACCGCTACCGGATTCACAACGTACCGCATCGGCCGGTCGAACTCCTCACCCAGAGATATGTGTATCACTACTGGCGCGGACTCGACGTCCGCCTGATGCGCGACGCGGCGCGGCACGTGATCGGCACGATGGACTTCTCGGCCCTCGCATCGAGCAGCACCCGCCGTCAAACGATGGTCCGTACGATTCTGCGCTGCGACGTCGAACGGATGGGCAGCGAGGTGCGTATCAATGTCGAGGGTACCGGGTTTCTCTACAATCAGGTCCGCAACCTCGTCGGGACGTTGATCGAGATCGGTCGGGGGCGTTGGGAACCGGCCCGCATGATCGACATCCTCGCAAGTCGGGATCGAAGAAACGCGGGACCGACCGTACCCGCCCACGGTCTCTGCCTTCAATGGGTGCGGTATCCGCCGGATTTGTTGAGACCGCCCGATGCGGACACCGCCGCCGTCCAATCATCCGAGCCACGCCGATCGCTGATGACCGAAAACTCAAAACTGATAACTGAAAACCGACGACTGAAAACTGATCACTGATCACTGACAACTGCACCACCGATGACCCCCACAAGTGACTCGATCAACGTCTGCCACGTCATCACCCGCCTCATCGTCGGCGGGGCGCAGGAGAACACGATCCTGACGTGTCGCGGTCTCGCCGAACGTGGCCACCGCGTGACACTCATCGCCGGACCGGAAACCGGCGCGGAGGGATCGTTGTGGGACGAAGCGTCGCAGGCGGGGTGTGAACTGGTCAAGCTCAGTTCGCTACGCCGGTCAGTCCATCCCTGGCGCGATTGGCGCGCGCGCAGCGACCTCGTGCGGCTCTTTTGCCGCATTCGACCCGACGTCGTGCACACCCACAGCAGCAAAGCCGGCATCCTCGCCCGATCGGCGGCCGCGGGCGCCGGTGTCCCCGTCGTCATGCACACGATCCACGGTATGGCCTTCAATCGGACTCAATCGAGGCTCGCGTTCCTCCTCTATCGTGGCCTCGAACGACGCGCCGCGAAACACACCACTGCGATCATCACGGTTTCCGACGCCATGATCGATCAATCGGTGGCCGCGGGCGTCGCGCCCCGCGAACGCTTTACGACCATCCACTCGGGTATGGAGGTCGAGACGTTCGGTCCCGATCCGGCCGCGCGCCGGCGCGTCCGTGCCGCTTGGGGCGTCGGGCCAAACACCGTCGTCGTCGGTACAATCGCCCGCCTCTTCGAGAACAAGGGTTACGACGAGATCATTACCGCCATGTCGTCGATCATCGGGAAGGGCGCGCGGGATGGACCCAGCCGTTCGGATCGCCTCGAGTTCGTGTGGATCGGCGACGGGGCTCGTCGAGCGGAGTACGAGCGGCGACTCGAACAAGCAGGACTGCGTGATCGCGTCCACCTGACGGGGCTGGTGCGCCCCGGCGAGATCGCCGGGCTGGTGAACGGGTTTGACATCGTGCTTCATGCGTCGCGTTGGGAGGGGCTACCGCGGGCGCTCGTTCAGGGCTTGCTCACCGAAGTGCCCGCGATCAGCTTCGACAACGACGGCGCGCCCGAGGTCGTCATACCCGAAGAAACCGGACTGCTGGTGCCATACGGAGACACCCGTGCGTTGGGACGCGCGATCTCGACGTTGGCCGCCGACGGCGACCTCCGCCGCGCGATGGGCCGGCGCGGTCGCGCAAGGTGCCTCGAGATGTTCGATTGGCGCCGGATGGTCACTCGGATCGAGAAGCTATACGAAGAGCTGATGCGAAACGTCGGAGAATCCGTCCGAGATTGAAAACCGGGCGGACGTCCGCACGAACACCGGCCTCGCCGAGTGGGAACCGAAATCCTGACGGATCGCACTTGCGGCCACGACGCGATCGAGTATACTCTTGGGACGGTGTGAACAGCGCGCAACTCTGTGGGCCGAATCGCCGAAATCCGCGACGTTCCACGCAGAATCACACGACAGCCCTTCCCGAAAACACAAGGAGAGTGAACCGTGAGACGCAAAATGCGATCCATGGGAAACCGAAACTGGGGA
>JADFHG010000437.1 GCA_022567365.1 Planctomycetota bacterium
TTGCCCGAAGACCGACATCGGAGTCAACGATTCGATCGTTCTTTCGACCACAGACCATCAGCGCCCGAGCTTTAGCAGCCCCACGCGTAATCTCGACTGCTTCGCCGCCGATCGATACACACGCTGCGTCGCGGTGATGAAATCGGATTCGTCGGCCAAGTAGATGTTGTCCACGTATTTCTGCGGGTTGCGATCGACCAGGGGGAACCACGTGCTTTGGATTTGGACCATGATGCGGTGGCCTTCCTGAAACGTGTGCAAGACGTCCAACAGCTCCAGCTCGATCCGCGCCGGCTCGTTGGCGACGAACGGCTCGGGATGTTCGTAGCTGTTTCGGAAGCGACCGCGAAGCACCTCGCTGCGGACCATCATGTGATAATTGCCCATCTTGACGTGCGAGGGGTTGTCGTCGTGGTCCGGTGCGTCCGGCGGGAATACGTCGATGAGCTTGACGATCCAATCCGACGCCGTGCCCGACGTTGACACCCAGAGGTCGGCCACGATCGGGCCGGCGAGCGTTACGTCGTCCTCGAGTACGTCGGTTTGATAGACCAACACGTCCGGTCTTCGCGCGGCGAACCGCTGGTCCGCGGTCATGTATTCCCGCGTCATTCCCTTGGCGGTCCCTTCGGTAAACGGCACCGGTTTCGCGGGATCGCTGACGTATTCGTCGTACGCGTTGTCGGTTTCATCGGGTGCGTCGAATGACAATACCTCCCCGTCGCGCAGGAAGAGACTCGACGGCTCGGTCCGGGCGGGCGGCCACTGGTCAAACCGGTGCCACTTGTTGACGCCCGTTTCGAAGATGAACGCCTCGGGCAAGTCGATCTCACCCTCGCCCTTGAGAAAGTGGTAGAAGAACGGTCGGAGGATATTCTCTCGATAGAACTGGGAGGTCTTCGCGCCGAAGTGTACGTGGCCCAGTTTTTCGCCGTCGTCGCGCGACCACCCGCCGTGTCGCCACGGTCCCATCACGAGGATGTTGAACGCGTCGGGGTTTTTCTCCTCCGCGCTGCGATAGATCTTGAGCGGACCGTACAGGTCCTCCGCGTCGAACCAACCACCGACCGTCATGACCGCGGCGGTCACGCCGGTGAGATGCGGGAGGATGTCCCGCGACTGCCAGAAGGCGTCGTAGTTCGGGTGCTCGATCGCCATGTTCCAGAAGTCGATCTCGCCGTGGAAGTGCCGCTCATTGGCGTTTTTCAAAGGCCCCAAGTCCAGGAAAAACTGGTATCCGTCCGGCGTGCCGTGGTCGAATCGTTCGGGCCATTCGGTGGTCAGACCCTCTCGCGCCCGACCGAACGAGGATATGAAGTTAAAGGTGTGCGGCAGGAAGAACGCACCATGGTGATGGAAATCGTCGTACCACCAGTCGGCGATGGGCGCCTGCGGGGACGCGGCGACCAGCGCGGGATGGCCGTCGATCATTCCCGCGGCCGTGTAGAATCCCGGATACGAAATACCCCATTGCCCGACCTTGCCGTTGTGGTTGGGGATGTTGTCGAGCAACCACTCGATCGTATCGTACGTGTCGCTGCTTTCGTCGATGTCCTGCGGACTTTCTTTCTCGTCGATATGCGGGCGCATGTTGACGAACGTCCCCTCGGACATGAACCGTCCGCGCACGTCCTGATAGACGAAGATGAACCCGTCCCTGGCGAACTGCATGTTAGGCCCGAGCGATCGTCGATATTCATCCTCGTCGTACGGCCCGACGGCGTAGGGTGTGCGGAAGAGTAGAAACGGGTACTCCTTCGACGTGTCCTTCGGTATGTAGACCGCCGTGAAGAGTCGCACACCGTCGCGCATGGGCACGCGATACTCGCGTTTGACGTAGTGCTTTTTGATCCACTCGCGACCGGTGGGCAGGAGTTCGTCGATGGTTTGCACGACGTCGGAGTCGGCCGCGGCGCGCGCGGCGGCTGGGCGCATGCTCCCGTGGCGATCGGAGGAGGATTCGCCGTCAAAGCGATGATCGCGCGACCCACCCCCTACACACCCGCACAGAAGCGCAATCGCCGCGAAACCATACTTCGATCGAAGAATCGTCGAGGATGAAGATCGGTTCGCTGGCATGAACGGTTGCTCCTATGCAAGAGGTTTTGCGCTTTGAATCGCCGGTCCACTTGTGGCGCGGCCTGGGGGCAGCGACGTCTCCGCCTCGATCGCAGCCGCCTGATTGATCGTGCGAGACTCCGTGCCGGCCCCCGTGCCGCCGGCTTGAAGCCCGCGCGACTATGCACAAGGCGAATCGGCACTCCACGGTCACATTATGGCACCGACGCGCGCAGGGATTCTTGGCAGCCGATTGGAATAGTATGTGGGACCGGCTCTCCAGTCGGTCAAACGCCGCGGGTGGGCCGAAAATGACAGACTGGAAAGCCCGTGCCACAAAACACGTTGTTCTTCAACTGTTGAATCGCCAATCAGGGATCTGGTCGTTCACGTCGATACCAAATCCGAACTCGAGAGATCCGCCGAAATCAAGTGTGGCGCCCAGATATCGTGGGTATACGCCTCCGCCGCTGAGCAGGTCGATTACCTGTCGCACCCACGTTCGCATAAGACACAGCACCCAGAACCACAATGGCGATCGAAACGCGTCCTTGTTTCATCGTGACTGTCTCCCGACGAAACGCCGACGTCGGAGACCGGCTAGCGCCCCGATAACCACCAGCGCCAAGGTAGCGGGCTCTGGCGTCAATGTGTCGATATCATATGTGCCACCGGACAGTTCGCCGGTATTAAAGCGCCAATCGGTGATCGGGTCATCGTCGTCCACACCAAATCCGAACTTGAGTGAACCGCCAAAGTTGATGTCGGGCTCGCCGGCGTTGGCAACGTCGAGCGTCTCGATCGAACTGTACTTTTGAGCAATGACGTCCACCGATCCCAACAGGACCGGCTCACCAAGCTCGAGCACGACCATGAAGGGCAAGATCGGATTCGGGAGCACCCATGCGCTCGCCGGCACGGGCAGATCTTCGAATTCCGCGTACAGACCGGCGGGATTGACATAATCCATCGAGGCGGGCAGATCGATCACAACGGCGGTGGCTGAGTAATCGAGCTGCATACCACGAAGGGCGACATCCGCGTTGACAGGTGCCTCGGTCATCGTGGCAGTGATTTCAAAGTGGAGTGTCGAACCGTCGGGCACGGGACCGGGAAAATCCGGCACCAAATCGATCACTGCGTGACCTGTCGCCCCCGCGTTTGCATTAGACACAGCACCCAGAACCACAATGACGGCCGAAACGAGCCCTTGCTTGATCATGACGGTCTCCTTACGAAACGCCGACGTCGGAAACCGGCTAGCGCCCCGATAACCACCCGCGCCATGGCGGCGGGCTCCGCGATAAACCGGTATCTCCCAGTGATCAGATTTCAAACCGCGATCATAACCGAACGAACCGCTGGATTCTAGCAATAGGCCCTTTATCGCGGCGATTCGTTCCGCCGTGGCTGCACCGTTACAATCCTGCCCCCGACGCCTCAAGCACCTCGATTCCATACAGCGGACGGGTGCGGTGCTTGCCGTGAATCATGCCCATGACGATGACTTCGCCCTTCGGGGCGGATTGGGCGGCTCCGGGCGCGGAGGCACAACCGGCCACCAGTAGAAGCGCGGGCGCGATCCGGAAGCTCCCGGTGCGCACGGTGTCCACGAAGCACTCTTGTTCCTCTTCATCGCATGT
>JADFHG010000438.1 GCA_022567365.1 Planctomycetota bacterium
TATTACTGATTGAGCCATGGTTTTCGTTACAAGGCATTATCCGACTCGATTGCGGAAATACCGTACGAGGGACCACGATCGGCACGCAAGTCAATTGGAGAGACAGCCGGCGTCGAATCCCTGGGCAAAGATGGTAAGCCTGTTCGCGCTGACCGGAATCGTGACGGTCACGCCTTCGGCGCCCGCGGCAGTGGCCGTGATGAACACGCTGTCCACAGTCAGGACTGTCCCGTTGGTGTCGGTGTCGAACGAAACCGACCGACCAATGGACAAGTCATCGATCGTCTGGTCTTGAGTGATCGTGATCTCCGGATCGTCTCCGGTCAGGATCCGGATCTGAGCATCGTCGTCCGTGCCATCCGGGAAACCCGAACCGATCCAATTGGCATCAACGTTCCAGTCGCCGGCGGTCGTGTTCCAATAGTACGTGGTGGCAACTACGCCACCGGCACCGACCATGACCACGGCCAGCGCGACCAAGATGACCCTCACGACTTTCATTCGCTTCATGATGTGTCTCCATTGCCCGAAACGGGCGCACAAATCCCCTGCGTCCCGCGCGCCGCGGGAATCACGCAAAGTAACGCCTACTCCCGAGGCCGTTGCGCCTCGGTAACATGCCCAAGGCCCCGGCGCCTCGGACACGGACCGGCGGTGTGACGCACCGCCGTCCTATAACAACCATATGGAGGGGGGAAGTGTCCGGTCAACAAGAAAATGCGGAAAAATGTTTCAAGGCGCGTAAGTCGTGCTGTGCCAACAGGTTGCACTATGGGGAATAATGAAGAACGGTCAGTCGGGGTCGTTGAAGGCCGCGACGAATCGGTTCGGCGCGCGCAGCGCCGCGGCCCGGGCGCCGTGACCGACGGCGACGGTCCCATTGTCGGTGATCCAAACGCACGAGGCCACGAGGACTTCACCATGGCGGTCGGGGCGGCACGTCACGCGGGCCGATCTGCCGACGTGGGCGACGATCGATTCCGTTGCCCCCGGATCGATACCGACAATCGAACGCGGTCGCGTCATGCCGCTAATCCCTCGCGAGTAGGCGTCGGCCGCCCAAATGCACTCCGCCGATCCCGAGTCACAAGCAATGATGATGTTGCGGTCAGCGTGGAAGCCCCTGCACGGATGTCCCGCGCCGCGCGGAGGTTGCGCGAATCCGGCGTCACCGATGTCTTCGGTTCGATCACGGGTTGCGGTTGGAATCCAGGAACGACGCGTGGCGCACGTGGTCAAGTCGTGCATTCTCGGACGGCGCTGGAGCCCTGTCCGCTGACCGGCACCGGCTTGCCGGCTTGCCGGGCCGGCTTGCTGGACGGTATCCGCCCGGGGGCGACATGGATCGACGCATCGGCATGGGAGCATCGCGGTGACAAAACCCCTTCGAGTGTTTGTCGCGTTCATCGGTTTCGTGGCGCTGGGCGACACGCCGACGGTGTTCGCCCAGTGCGAACTGGGCCAACTATTCGGGAGCGACACGGCTTTAGGCGATCACTTCGGCGAAGCGGTGGCGATCGACGGCGACTTTCTCGTCATTGGCGCGCACGCCGATGACGACATGGGGAGCTTCTCGGGGTCCGCGTATGTCTTCGCGCGGCAGGGTCTCGAGTGGATCGAGCATGCGAAACTCGTGGCCGACGACGGCGCGCTGTTCGACGCCTTCGGTCTTGCGGTGACGATCAGCGGCGATTACGTAGCCGTCGGTGCCCTTGCGGACGATGACGACGGCGGCGGATCGGGCGCGGTCTACGTCTTCGCGCGAAACGGCGAAACGTGGGTGCAGCAGGCTAAGTTGACCGCATCGGATGCATCGGCCGGCGACGCGTTTGGTGTTTCCGTCGCGATGGACGGTGACCTCTTGGTTGTGGGTGCCCATCGGGTCGATGACGCGGGAGAGGACTCGGGGGCTGCATACGTCTTCCGACGCGTTGGTTCGACCTGGTCGCAGGAGGCGAAGCTGACCGCCGACGACGCGGACGAGAGTGATTTCTTCGGTGAGGCCGTTGCGATCAGCGGCGATACCGTGATCGTCGGCACCGCACGCGACGACGACGCCGCCAAGAACGCGGGGGCTGCCTACGTGTTCGTGCGCGAAGACATGCAGTGGGTCCAGCAGGCGAAGCTCGTCGCGTCCGACCTTGCCTCGTCGGATCATTTCGGATTTTCCGTGGCCGTCAGCGGCGACTCCGCGCTCATCGGCGCGAACAACGCCGACGCAGCCGGCGGAAACTCGGGCGCCGCGTATGCGTTCCGGCGTGAGGGTGCGACGTGGATCGAGGAGGCCAAGCTCCTGCCGGCGGACCTTGGCGGCGGCGACGAGTTCGGTTTTCCCGTTGCGCTCGACGGGGACGACGCGGTGATCGGATCCAGCAGGGACGGCGACGCGGCCCCGTCCGCCGGGTCGGCGTACCTGTTTTCCAGAAGCGGGGCCGTATGGACCGAGACCGCGAAGCTTGTCGATGCGAACGCCGGCGACGGTGATCGATTCGGCATCGCCGTCGGGATTTCCGCGGGAACAGTTTTGGTCGGCTCCGCGTTCGACGACGACCTCGGCGACAATGCCGGATCGGCGTTCGTGTTTTCCGCGGTCGATCATGTCGATACGGATTGCAACGAAAACGGTGTACCCGACCAGTGCGACATCGCGAACGGCACCAGCACCGACTGCGACGGGAACAACGTGCCCGACGAATGCGAACCCGATTGCAACGACAACGGCATCGCGGACGCATGCGACATCGCCGACGGCGATAGCGAGGATTGCAACGGCAACGACGTGCCCGACGAGTGCGACATCGCCGACGGCACCAGCGGCGACTGCAACGAAGACGGTGTGCCCGACGAGTGCCAGCCCGATTGCAACGACAACGGCATCACCGATGAGTGCGACATCACCGATGGGACGAGCGGCGATTGCAATCTCAATAGCGTACCCGACGAATGCGACATCGACGGCGGCATCAGCACCGACTGCAACGGCAATGACGTGCCCGACGAGTGTGACACGGGCGGCGGCGATAGCGACGATTGCAACGAAAACGCCGTACCGGATGAATGCGAACCCGATTGCAACGACAACGGCATCGCCGACGAGTGCGACATCGCCGACGGCACCAGCCAGGACTGCAACACCAACGGCATCCCCGACGAATGTGAAAACGACTGCAACCAAAACGGCGTGCCCGACGCATGCGACCTGGTCAACGGCCCGAGTGACGACTGCGACAGAAACGGTGTTCCCGACGAGTGCGAAGGGGGGCAGGATTGCAATGCGAACGGCGCGCCGGACCGGTGCGACATCGCCGACGGAACCAGCAACGACTGCAACGGAAACGCCCGACCCGACGAGTGCGAGCCCGACTGTAATGGGAACCTTGTTGCGGACGCGTGCGACATCACGGCCGGCACGTCCGTCGATGTGGACGGCAACGGCGTGCCGGACGAGTGCCCCTGCGTCGTGGCGTCGCCGCCCCTGGCCGATGGGCTGGTCAAGAGCCGGTACCTCTCGTTCCGCGCGGGAGGGGCGCCCAGGATTCAGGCCGTGCGTGTCACGCTGAGCGACCTCGCGCCTCCGTTCGACCTTTTCAACGGCGTGACCATGTGGGTCGGTCCACCCAGGCTCGTAAGTGAAAACGGCGGAGTGATAGATCCCGCGGAGGCGCCGGGTTTTCCGACGCTGGTGGCGGCGACGTTG
>JADFHG010000439.1 GCA_022567365.1 Planctomycetota bacterium
TATGTTTGACCGACTTTCCAGCCGGTCAAACGTGACAGGCGGTCGGAAAATGACCGACTGCGGGCCAGTTTGCTTGCGGGGTCGGTCCCACGAGACAGATTGTCCTTCAGCAGGCTGCGATCCGTTCGCAACCGCGAAGCATCAGAGGGCATTCATCCGACGCGGACGGTCGTTTGGGTTCGTTCGACGATGACGAGGTTGTAGCGGATGGCAAGCCCGCCGGCTCGATTCGGTCAATCACACGGAAGCGGGCATGGGAACGCGGCGCCGGAAAACGCGTCCAGAACGACCAATATATCGTCAAAGTCCACGACACCGTTCGGTTGGCAAGGGAACTCGTCGAGCTGCGCGACCGGCTCTTCGCCCATTCCCGCGAAACGATCCAACACGAGGAGCACATCGTCGAAGTTGATCGGTCCGTCGTCGTTGACGTCTCCCCAGTGCCACGTCGTGGCTGCGGCGTGCGGGGATAGCGCGGTGTCGCAGTCGATCCGGACCTCGTAGGCGCCGTCCGGTACGACGTCCGCGTCCGACACGTCGATCGTTCCCCACGCATGCCCGGGTTGCGCGAATGGTAGCGCCACCAGCCCGCCGTCGGCGCCCACGTATCGCACCAGACACGGATGCGTCAACGAACGAACCTCGAGCGCCACCGGCAGATCGAGCACGCTTTCGGGGAGCGAAACGGCTATGTAGCGCGAACCGATCGCAACCACCGTCGGTGGCGACGAACACGAGTCGACCACCGTAAGGTCGGTCGTTCCGCCAAATAGATTGCCCAACGGCACCGAGAAGTCGGAGATGTCGAAGAAACCGGCCGTGAAGAACGCACCGCTGCCGGGGCCTTCGGACAACGCGTGGCGCACGTCGAGTAAGCCGCTCGATTCGACGACGATCTCCACCCGTGCCACCCGCTGCGGTTCGTCGCTTACTTGAATGATGAATCCGTCGATCGGCTCGAGCCCGACATAGACGGCGTCCGCGATCGGGAGGTTGACGAACGGGACGTAGAGATCGTCTCCGATGCCGGGTTCCAACTCCCAGGAGAATGCCACGACGGCGACGCCGGTACTCGTACCCGAAAAATCGAAGCGGAGCCCTCGCAAGTCATCGAGCGGATTGTCCGCGCCGCCTACGGAAAGATAGATGTCGATGAAGACTTGGGTGCCGGCTTCGACCATTCCGTCGATCGGGTTGCCTTGCTCATCGGACGCAGCGAGCGTGATGTTCATCTCGGCGCGCACGGCGAACGGCGCCGCAAGGATCAGCGCAAGAACCGCCCGGCCGAAATGGCGTCCAACATCGCCCATCATTCTCCTCGGTCAACGGTCATCGCCAATGAGAAAACGGTCGCCCTGCGCGAAGCCACGCACGACGACCGTTCGATATTCGGATCGCACCCGACTCACGCAGGCGCGTTGTTATCGTACGATCAGCCGCACGGACCGGGGTCCGGGTAGGGAGCGGACGCGAACGCGTCCAGGGCCGCGACCACGTCGTCGAAATCGATGACGCCGTTGGGAACCTGACCGCGCAGGTCAACGCCGAAGAACGTACAACTCGTGAAGAGACCCGCGAAACCGTCCAGCACGCAAACGATGTCGTCGAAGTCGATGGTCGTGCTGTTGTTCGAGTCGCCCCATGTCCAGGTCGTGTCGCCGTTCGGAACTGAAAGTATGCCCGTGCCCTCGGCCTCGGCCCGAACTTCATACATGACGGAAGGAACTATTTCGGCGTCGCCGATATGAACGGTGCCCCAGTCCGCCGGCAGCATATAGACCGGCGTGTCGATGAGGCGGGCGATGCCCAGCGCGGCGAGGTCCGGATCCGGATCGATCTGGACGTACTTGGACAGACACTGCTCGGTGGGTGAGGTGACCTTCAGTGCGACGGGCGTGTCCCCCGGCGCGGGTGTGACCGCGATGTAGCGCGGTCCCTCGGCCGCCACGGTCGGCGGATCGATTGTTTCTGCGGTGACCGTAATCGTCAGGTTGTCGATCGTCCCCACGCCGCCGGTTTCCGTAGCCCAGAACGGCATTCCGTCTTCGCCGGCTATGATCACCGTGGACGCGAGGTTCGAGAGCGCCAGCGTGTATTCGCCCGGTGTGATCGGTGCCGTGAGCGAGCCGGTGATCACTACGAGCTGCGATTGCGCCAGGTCCACGATGACCGATCCGACAGGGAATTCCGCGTTCGCCTCGGTGTTGTTGATCGTGTTCTGGGCCCCGCAGACCTGGATCAGGTCGCCGTTGATCACGGTGCCGCCGAATCCCGCGGGATTGGTGATACCGAGATTAAGGGCGAAGTTGTTCATTGGAGGCGCGGCCGGCGTGTCAGCCGGTGTGAGGTTCCCGCCGCTGTACGAAAGATCGAACAGCACGAGCGCCAGACCTTCGTTGAGCGAATCGCTGAGAATGCCAGAGACTTCGTAAACGACGATGGCGCCCGGGGCGACGGTCACGGTGTTGCTTCCTTCACTCCTGACCGACACATTCAGGTCTGTTCCGTACACACTTGCTGCAGCCAATCCCACAGCGGCAAGAACGCCGGCGAATCGCGTTTTCGCATAGCGCATGGTTATTCCTCCGGAAAGTGAGACCGAACGCGGCGCGACCCGCGATTTGGTCGAGATCGCATCTGACGCGC
The DNA here is from genome assembly GCA_022567365.1 of Planctomycetota bacterium. Lineage (GTDB taxonomy): Bacteria > Planctomycetota > Phycisphaerae > UBA1845 > UBA1845 > JADFHG01. Next base: position 2,647 of record JADFHG010000439.1, read on the forward strand.
CTTTGACCTGAAACCCCAAAGAACCAAGAGTGGTGGGAAACGCAAGACCCCATCGATCCACGGCGACCCCACCCCCGCCCAACGCACCGACGATTCGAATACCGCAAGACCCGCGCACGAGGACATGGGACTGCAGACACACGCCCCGCTAATACCTCCGTGTAGTCCTTGCCGGCACTAAGACGTAGCCGGGGACGGGGACAACTCGCCGCAGCTTGCTGGCCGAGAACCCGATCGGATCGATCCCAGCGAACGTCGCATCCCTTCCTCTTGCAAGGGGTTTGGCGGCGCCGGCCCCTGGCGGCCCAAGGGAACGGGGGGCGGGCCGATTCGCCCGCACCCCGTCCAGCAATGTCGGGCCTATGTCGCGCGTTCGTTAGTCGCACGGAGACGGGGGCAACGACGCCCCGTTAAACACTTCGTACACGCCGCCGCCGTTGAGAAGGTCAATCGTGCGGAGGACATCCGACGCGTTTGCGATGCCGCTACGGTCGATGTCCGTCGAGATGTCAGGCAACGAAATCACGCCGTTCAAATGGTCGATGAGCGAAAGCACGTCGGACGGGTTCGCAACGAGCGAACTATTCACGTCAGCCGGCAACCACCCGAAGCAATGCGTTGTTCCCGTCGGGATGTACGTCAGCATTGTCCAAGCCACGGTCGAAACAAAACCGGAAAGCTGAACCGTGACCGTGTTGCCATCGATCGAGACGCTGTCAATCGTCGGCGGCGCACCCGGCGGTTCCTGCGAAATCGCGAAATCGCCCACGGACACACCGACGGCATCGTTCTGGAAGATCATTTCGATCGAGTCCAAACCCGCCGGATCCGAACCGTCGGGATTTGACGGCTGCCGCGCATCGATCGAATTGTTCGGCGGCACGCTGTCCACGACGTCGTTGTCCACGACGTCGCTGACCATAATGGTAACCCCGGCAACCACGACGATCGGAACGTTGCCGGGTGGGGACTGACAATCCCGCAGAAACGTGCCATCGGGAATGCTCTGGAGATCAATGACGAATTCACCGTTGGCGTCGCCGGA
>JADFHG010000440.1 GCA_022567365.1 Planctomycetota bacterium
GTCCAAGACGGGTGCCGGCGGGCGGGCGGCGTTTCGCGACGTCGCCAATTCGCGTTCGCGGTCGTCCCGCGCGGCGTTCGGCGCCGCCGAAGTTTGTCGACGGTGCGTGGCCGCCATCGAGCGGTCGTTCCGGTTTGGGCGATTGGGTAGGATTGCCATGATCGAATACAAGGCGGAATGCGGGCACACCGTTCGGGCGAGAAACGAGGACGCGGGCAAGGTCGTCCGTTGCTCCTATTGCGGTCGGGAAACGGAAGTACCCGCGGATACCGGCGACGATCTCGAGTTTCTGTTCAACGAAGTGGAGAAGACGTCTGCGCAAAGCCCCGGACCCAAGAAGGCGCCGCGGCGCGGGCGAGCGGGTCCTTTCATGCTCGGCAAGCGTTCGCGTGGGGCGTTTGATCCGTTCGGCATCGTCTTGAAAATGGGCTACGCAGCCATACTCATCGTCGTGGTCTACGCGGTTTCGACGAAATGGATATTTCCTCTCTGGGACAAGGACAGCCGCCGGGTCGCCCAGGACGTTCGCCGAGGAGACGACGGTCGCGTGGTCCGCAAGCAGCGCCAGCCCGCGGCCCCCAAGCAGGCCCGCCGCAACCGAGAGTATGGGTTGATCACGCTCCGTGGTAACGGCGGGCTGTACGGAATGTCGGTGCCCACCGGGGCGGTTTTGTATTGTGCGTTGTCGGAGGAGGTTGGGGTAGACGAACGCGTACGCAACGTGCGCAATTGCATGCGGATACAGACCGACGGCGAGGTACCCAACGTCCCTCCGGGAGTCTATACGATTGAGGTGGCGTTGCCCTGGCACGAACCGAAGATCAAGAGCTATCCCGGCTACCGCGAGTTTCGGCGCAAGGTCGAGTTCGCCAAGGACAAAGAGCGGCGACGCGCGGTCAGGGAGTTTTTCCTCCCGGACGGCGCGTCGGACGTCCTCGTGAAGCGCGAACGGGACGACATTACCTACATTTACCGGCGATATGAAAACATCGAGATCCACAAGGGCGAATGGACCACGGTTCGAGCGCTGTTTCTCCCACGGATACGAGGTGAGACCGAAGACTCGTTCCTCATCGAACCCGTCGTAACAAAGTTCCTGCCCAAAGAGTCGCTATATTCTTTTGACGAAAACAACGTGCGCAGCGAGCTGGACATCTACGACGTTCCGTTGATCGATCGGCAGTATATCGTGGACGCCCTCTCTCGGATCGGCGCGATCCCGTATCGCACGCCTGACGGACGACTCAGGTTGTTCAAGGTCCGCGTGGATAACGGTTTGTTTGCGCCCAGAGTAATTGAAGAACCCAGCCAATGATCGTCGGCGTGATGACCATGGATTTCATGATCTATGACGCGCAATCACTCAAGGACAAGCGGCGCATCGTGCAGAGCGTCAAGCAGCGAATCCGTAGTCGATTCAATGTTTCGATCGCCGAAACCGACTACTTGGACGCGCACAAGCGATGTACGCTGGCCGTCGCGATGGTGTCAAACGAAACTCGCGCGATCGGCGCGCAGTTCGACAAGATGATCGACATGTGCCGTGCAAAAGCCGGCCTGAGCCTGATCGATTACACACGGACGATGTATTGACCCAGGGCATGACAAACGACGCAGCGGGCACGCGCGACACGCCCCGTCGCGGATATTGATCGAAGTATCGAGAATGCCAGGATACCGAAGGGAAAAGATCGCCAGCCTGATTCGCGGGATTGTGGGTGAGGCCATCATCCACAAGCTCCATGACCCCCGCGTCTCTCCATTCACGAGCGTCACGCGCGTCGAGGTCGCGCGGGATCTGTCCGTGGCGAAAATCGGAATCAGCGTGGCGGGCGAAAAGAGCGACGAACGTCGAACCATGGCGGCGATCCACCACGCCACCGGCCACCTCCAACGGATGGTCGCGGAGGCGCTGAACACGCGCGTGTGCCCGAAGCTGCGATTCGCCATCGACGACTCGGTGAAGGGTGTTCGAGAAATCATGAAGATTCTCGACGAAAACCGCCGTGAAATGGAGCAGCGCGACGCCGCACAACCACGTGAGACGGACGACGGAACCGCCGACACGGATGAACCTGGACGGGTGGATTCGCCTCCCCATGAGCGCGAAGAAGACGGGGAACCTTCCGTATGAAGCAGGGCACGGCCTATGCCGCGCGTTTGGCCAAGGAATTCGCCGCACTCCGCCGATCGCTCGGTGAACCCGAGATCGGCGAAGCGGATGACCCGTTGCGCCGTCTCGCGATCGCCGTATTGAGCGCACATACCACGGAAGCAAAGGCCGAGAAGGCGATCGACCGTGCCCGTTCGACCATGGTCGATTGGAACGAACTGCGCGTATCGACACCGGACGAGATCGATGACGCGATGGGCAACGCAATTCCCGGCGGTCGGGATCGGTGCAAGGTATTGGCGACGGTGCTCCGGTCGATCTTCGAACGCGAAAACCGCGTTGCCCTCGACAAGATCGAAGGGATGCCGCGCCGCGAGGCGAAACAGTACCTCGAGAGCCTGGACGGAGTCGACGCCCATGCCGCTGCGTCCGTCATCCTGTGGAGCCTGGGCGGCCATGCGATTCCGGTCAGTGTCGAATTGTTGAAGGCCCTTCGCTTAGCGAACCTCGTCCACCCGCAAGCGGACCGGGCGGAAGTACAGGCGTTTCTCGAGCGTAATATCTCCGCTGCCGACGCCAAGGCGTTTTGCATCCTCATGAGCAAACTCGGCACCAAACGTCACCCGTCGACCACAAAAAGCAGGAAGACCGCGGTGAGAAAGAAGAACGCCCCAGGGCGCGCTTCGACGAAGAGCGCGACGTCGACCGGAGTAGGCAAGTCGTCAACCGGATCCTCATCCGAAAAGAAGAGGATCAAGAAATGAGCTGCTCCGGGCACCCGTCAAATCGCCGTGTACATCGTGTTTGCGGTCGATGGGCCAGGCGACTCATGGCTACCGTGTCGAGCGGGCTTGCGTTGTCGCTCACGGTCGCTTGCGGCGGTCGGTCGGTTTCCAGTTTCGACGCGACGGGCGAAGCGGCATCGCAGGGAGGGGTTGCGGACGCGGATCCGGATCGGGCGTATCTTGCACTCGAGGATATCGAGCCTCGGATCACGCCCCCAAAGCGTCCGGACGGGATCGGCCCCTTGAGCGCGCGCTCGGCAAGGCAGATCGATCGCGGTCGAGCGCTCGCGGCCGAGCAACGCTTTACCGAGGCGCTGCGCGAGGTCGAAAGGGCGCTGCGATACGACCCGAATCACTTCGAGGTCTTCAAGACGTTGGCGCAGATGCACTACGCGGCGGGCAACCTCGAACAGGCTCAACTCAATGCCGAACGGGCCCTTGCGGGGAATCCGGATTCGGCGGCCGCGCACTATATCGTCGGGCGAGTCCGCCTCGTCGGCGGCGATACCGAAAACGCCGTGCTGGCGTTGCGCACGGCCGCACTGTGCAGCGACATGGAAACCGATACCGAGACCGCATGCCTCTGTCACTATAGACTCGCGGAGGCCCTCGCGGACGCCGGTTATCTGGAGGCCGCGCTTGGCCAATACGACCGATTCGAGGCCAGGTCGGCGGCCCTAGCCCCCGACGCGCGCGATCCGGAGCTGGCCATGATCATGCAGTTGACTCGTGGAAACCCGGGTCCCGCGCGAGCCGACGTCCTTGAGAGGTTGGCGCGTTTCGCGGAGGC
>JADFHG010000441.1 GCA_022567365.1 Planctomycetota bacterium
GAGGAAGCGTACTGCTTTTTGTGATTCCGGATTCCGGTCTATGAAGAACGGGATCAAAACTCTTGCGACAAGTCCGTCAAAAGGCTTCCGCGGACGTGTTTTTGTCCAAGGCGGGAAGATCGATCGTGGGGCGTGGGCAAACAAGCCCTCGGGTGCGGCAGTCGATCTCTCGCGAGAATCCCGATAGGACCAACGATGAAAATCAAATCAATCGAATCCCACCAACAAACAGACGTGCAAATGGACGGGGCAGCCGGTGTGAAGATGCGCATGCTCGTCGGCCACGAGGACGGCGCGGGCAACTTCCACATGCGCCACTTCGAAGTCGAACCGGGCGGACACACGCCACATCACAACCACGATTATGAGCATGAGATCCTCATCCTCGCCGGTAGCGGTGTGGCCAAGACCGAGCAGGGTGATCGACCGTTTTCGGCCGGTGACGCGTTGTTCGTGGCCGCCAACGAGATGCACCAGTTTACGAACACGGGCGATGCGCCGCTCGAGTTCATCTGCCTAATCCCGGCGCCGAAGGACTGCACGGTGTGAGCGAAACGCCGTGGCGTGCCGGGGACTGATGCGACCCGCCACCTATCGCCGACAGGCGGTTGAAGAAGTAGCGGCCGCCCCCCGTGGCGGCCGTCAGGCGCCAAGAAACGTGGGCCAACAACACCGCCATCGGATCCTTGTGGGACCGACTTATGGATGAACCCGCGCAGGACCAAAGTCAGCCGGACGATTCGGTCGCGCCGCCCCTCGCCATACCGGTCATTGTTGAAGACCTGTATTGCCTCGAGTGCGGGTACAACCTCCGCGGACTCAGCGGCGATCCGGTCCGTTGCCCCGAATGCGGATACCTGAACGATCTCGGCACGGTCGCGATACCGGCTCACTTGATCAGGGGCGCCCTGAGAAACATGGAAACCGCGCCGACGATGTGCGCGGCGGCGATGGTCGCGGCGTTTTCCCTCGGGTCGTGGATCGGCATAGGGCAGGTAGGCCCGCCAAGTGCCGGCTTGGACGCAGGCCTTGCCGTGATCGCCGTCGGCGCGATACCGATCGCGGGCTGGTTTTGGGCGTATGTCCGGATGAAGCGCTCGTTCGAGAATCAACCCGGATGGCGCAGGATTCTGCTCGATTTTCACCTCACGACTATCGCGTGTTGTTTGATCATCCCGTTGTCGATTGGTGCGTACTACCTGAGCCTACCACGCACGCCGAAGGTCTTGTCCGTCGTCACGATTTCCGTCGCGACCATATTCTGGGGAATCCGCTATTACCACGCCGCGCGAAAGCGCATCGCCACGATGCAGCGCGACGCGGCCGTCCGCATTGCCAAACGCGAGCTGGAACAGACCCTGAGAAAGGAAAGGCGATAGGTTGGAAATGGCGGCATCATCATCGACCGTTCTCGAAAGCACTACGTAACCCGCGGCGACCAACCGTCCGCGCCGATCAGCTTGACGAAACGGCATGTGAGCAGAGGCGTCGTCGAGGTGGTGTCGCCGCGCCGCACGACGCGGGTCAGCGTCTGGGTGCGCTCGCCGCCCACGGGTGCGATCAGGATGCCGCCGTCGACCAGTTGATCCACCAGCGCCGATGGCACGGCCGGAGCGGCGGCCGTTACGATAATGCGATCGTACGGGGCATGCTCGGCAAGACCGACCGACCCATCGCCGTGCGCGAAGGTCACATTGTGACACCCGATCGCCGCGAGACGCGCGGCCGCCGCCGCCTGGAGCGGTGCAATTCGTTCGATCGTATACACGTGTCCGCACAATCGGCAGAGGACGGCCGTCTGGTAGCCGCTTCCCGTCCCCACCTCCAACACGCGGTGGCTCGAAGTCGGAGTCAATTGCTCGGTCATGTAGGCAACGATGAACGGTTGGCTGATGGTCTGACCGTGATCGATCGGCAGTGCCCGGTCGTCATACGCGGCGCCGCGAATCCCCGGCGGGACGAACTGCTCCCTCGGCAGCGACTCCATGACCTCGAGCACGCGCGAGTCGCGGATTCCGCGGCGCGCGAGCTGCTTGGCGACCATCTTCCGCCTCAGTCGCTCGTATTTCGCTTGCTTTCGCGGGTCTTCCGTCATGGTCCGGTCGTCAGTCGGCACGGCCAATGAGCCTCGCCGGTTTCGCGCAGTTGACTAATATAACAGCGCTGGATTGTCCAAGACCAAGCCCGCCGCGGGCTTGAAGCCCGCGCGGCGTCCCGTCTTCCGATAGCGCGAAGCCGCTCTGAGACCGCTCAGGCTGAAGCCTACGGCTCGTAGAGGTGCTTCTAGCGCTGTCATGCCAAGCAGCGAGTCTACGGTAGCGCGTTGACGTACAAAAGGACTTGGATGAAGATTTAAGCGCATCGCGCGGCCCGGACACTCGGTCTTTATGACGCCGCGCATCAGACGCAGCGCATGCCCCAATGCCGATCATCGCACTGACGACGGACTTCGGAACCCGCGATCACTTCGTCGCCGCGATGAAGGGGGTTATCCTCGGCATCGCGCCGAAGACGACGATCGTCGACGTTAGCCATGAGATTAAGCCGTACGACGTCGCCGAGGCCGCTTTCGTCGTGTGGCAGGTGTGGAACGACTTTCCGCAGGGCACAATCCACGTCGTCGTCGTCGATCCGGGCGTCGGCACCAGCCGTCGGATCATCCTCGCGCAATACGACAGACGCCTGATCGTCGCACCGGACAACGGCGTCATTAGCTGGCTTCATCGGTCGCTACGGATCGAAGACATGCGATCGGTGGAAAACCAGGAGTACTTCCGCCCCAACCCGTCGAGCACTTTTCATGGACGAGACGTGCTCGCCCCGGTCGCCGCACACCTTGCCGCCGGGATCAAACCGTCCGCGATGGGTCCGAGGACCGACCGCGCTGAAGTGCTGCCCCTTCCCGTTCGCCCCGCACGCACGGCCGGCGGATTCGAGGGCCGGGTGATCCATGTGGATCGCTTCGGGACGCTGATCACCAACATCACCCGGCAGGACCTCTTCGCCCCGGCCGTGCAGCCCCGATCCTGGCGGGTTTCCGTGAACAACGAGGCGATCGGACCCATACGCGACACGTTTCACGACGTCCCACGGCAAACGGTCGTCGCCTTGATCGGCAGTGCCGACCTGTTGGAAATCGCCGTCAACCAAGGCAGCGCACTCGAGCGGTTTGGACCGGCGGAGGGCATCCGCGTTGAAGTCCGGTGACGCGATTCACCAGCGCGGTTGGGATAACGACTTAGGGTCTATAACACTTCACGCTTGCGCACATTCGGTGCGGGCTTCCTCGCGTCCGCAGGCAGTTCCACGAAGGGCGCGATCGCGGCTTTGTCCGCCTTGGCGTAGCGGTTCATCGTGATCGACGGTGTAAGGTGTCGCGCCGGCTTCCGCGCCACTCCCGGCTCGACGTCCGCGCTGGCCCATCTCCACGCCGAGGATCCGATGCTTTCGTCGAATGGCTCTGATAATCTGTGCGTCTTGCATCCGACAAGATCGTCGATTCTCCGGTAGAGAGTTCGACAGCAAATCGTCCACGTTATTGTTGCGCGCGGTGTTACGGACTTATCCGAACCGCGACCCGCGCTGAGCCGCATGCTTCAGCTTGCGCGGTCTTACGGATTTATCCGAACCGCGACCGTCAGGGAGCGGTCTGGAATTCCATGAACGCCCTTTGAAAACCGGCCGC
>JADFHG010000442.1 GCA_022567365.1 Planctomycetota bacterium
CGTCCGAGTACGGTCGCCTCGATCGGCGCATTGTAGACCACGGCCAGGCGAAGTCGAACGCGCAGGTGATCCGTCGACCGCGATTGTGGGCGATGGAAAGGACGCGGGCGGGCGGGCGAGGTTCCCGCCGATCCCCCTGCGTCCGTTGTTTGTCCGGCACACGGCGCGCCAGGCGCGGCCTACACCGATAGCAGCCCGTTGAAGAAGTGTTGTCCACCCGAGTTCGTAGCGTCCGCCCCCCGCGGCGGACGTAGGAAGGCGATAGCGGATTCGAAAACCACGTCCGCCACAGGGGGCGGACGCTACGCGGCCTTCCTGCGTACCCTCGTGGCGAATCAACAGCTTGGGAGGCCCGTGAAATGGACGCCGTACGAATCAACCTTGCCCTGATCCGAGGCATCATAGCTGGCCGCGCCGAAGTGGCTGGCGAGAATCTCGCCCAGCGCCGGCAACTGGCGGTCCTGAGCGAACAAGAGAGGCGGCCGCAGCCCGCTTTCGGGTGCCGGGACCACACCCGAGACTCGACTTCTTCAACAGGCCGGTCGAGAACGGCCCTCCGGTCTGGTACTGGTGGCGGTGCGTTACGTCGCCCGGCAAGCCGGTTGGCCGGTTGCCGGCGCGTGGTTGGACGTTGCCGTATCCTTTGCCGCGGCACGCTTCAGCACGCGCTCGAGGGCGCGTAGCACTTCCGGTGCATGGCGGTCCGGGGGCTCGCGACGGAGTTCGGCGAGTGCGGCGGAAGTGTCGCCGTTCGAGCGTTCCGCGAGGTCGTAGTAAGCCCGGGACGTGCGGATGATCTTGGCGCCGATCGGTATGTCTATGACCAACGGATCCTGGTCCGTCGCGAGGCAATCCTGCAACCGATCGTCCTGGCACATGAGCAACGGCATCGCGCCGCTCAAGACGGGTTCCAGAGACCGAACCAATTCCATGCCGAGGAAGGTGCGTCCGGACGCGTCGTTCGGGGCGCTCTCGAGCGTGTCGACTGCCCTGGTGATCACTTTCGTCGTGATCTCGACGTTGCCAATGTCGTGGAGCAGCGCCGCCACCCGAACGTCGTCGACCTGCTGGCGCGACAAACGCAGCTCCTGCGCCACGAGTTGGCTGAGCTCGGCGACACCGGTCGAGCGGGCCTTCGCGCGCGGGTTGGCGCTCTGCAGATACTTGGACAACACTTCCACGACTCCGAGGTACGCGGTGTGCAGTTCTGAGACCGTGCGGGCGCGTTCGTCGCAGAGCGTGCCGACCAGCAGCGCGGTCAACCCGAGAATCGCCGCCCATACCGTGATGACCAGACCAACGCCAAGCAGTGTGTCGTAGGCGGAGAATCCCGACGGACTGAGCATCGTGGCGACGGACACGAGCGCGGCGCACAGAACGGCCAACACGCCGGCCGCGGTGCGTCCGAGATAGTATCCGCTGAGTACGACGGGCAGGAAGAATAGATTTAGAACGACGACCTTATGGGCGCCCATACGGAAGATGAGCCACGTCAGACCGACGGTGACGATAATCAGCATTACCTCGAAAAACAATCGTTCTCTCTTCATTTCGTTGCTCATCGGTGCGTTTGCCGGTCGATTTTCCCAGCCGTTTTGCGGCATCACTGTCCTCCGTTCAACCATACGATTCGTTTGGTAGGCGCTGCGAGTCGCACAAGCGGTCACCCTCGACGCGTCGGTCTGGTTGTCGGGCGTCACAGTCGATCGAGCCGCCTCGCTCCACCGAGCATCGTCATGCGTTTCGATCGCGTTCGGCCGATACCAACGCAGGCTTCTCCGCGTCACCGCGACCGCCCGACGCCGCGGTGTCGCCGCCAGCGGACGATGGCGCGGCGGCGTCGGTCGACGCCGCGTACCGATGCGCGATCGCCGCAACCCGCGACTCGATGGTCAGCCACACGCGTACGATTTCCGGATCGAAGTGCTTGCCGGCACCGTCGCGGATGATTTCCACGCAATGGGCGTGGGGTAGGGCGTCCTTATAGATTCTCTTCGAGTACAGTGCGTCATACACGTCGGCAATCGCCACGATGCGCGCCGCGAGTGGGGTTTCCTCGCCGACCAAACCGTTTGGGTATCCACTTCCGTCCCACCGCTCGTGGTGGGCGAAGGCGATCTCGCGGGCCATTTGCAGGAAGTTCGAGCTGCCCAGGCGTTGCTCGATCTCCTTTAGACACTCGCCCCCGATCACCGCGTGGGTTTGGATCGTGGCACGCTCCTCCTTGGTGAGCGGGTCACGCTTGAGCAGAATCGAGTCCGGCACGCCGACCTTGCCGATGTCGTGCAGGACGGCGCCGATGCGAATCAGACGAACGAACACCGGCGAGACGCGGTCGGCGAAACTCGGGTCGCGGCGAAGCGCGTCCGAGAGCATCGAGGAAAATATCCCGATCCGTTCGAGATGGTCTCCGGTTTCCGGATCGCGCGACTCCGCGAGCTTGGCGAGTCCGAAAACGACGGCGTCGCGCGTCTGGGCGAGCGATCGCATTCGCGCGAGCGATTCCGCCTCGCTTTTGCGCCGTTCGCGCAATGCCCGATCGTGCGCGCGACTCTCGATCAGGAAGGTCGTCATCCCGAGGAGCGCGAAGGTCCACGCCAGCGTCATCGTGCCGGCGAGCGCAAGGTCCGGCAGCACCGCGGTCGCCTGCGCGGCGACGGCCTTACGCGATCGGTGCGCCAAGATGAATCCCTCGCCATCGGGCATGGCGCGCACAAGCGCCAAGTGTGGGCCGTCGGGCAAGTCAACAGTGCCACGCCGCGTCCCCGGTCGGGATCGCTCGAAGTCGGCTCGCCGCCGGCGCTCGGTCCAGACTAACCTTTTTCCCACGGCCGGCGCGACCGTACGTTCGGCATCGTGGCCGTTGATCGACGAGAGGATCCGCCACTGCTTGTCCATGCGGACCAGATGGATCGCCTGGGAAGGCGCGATTCGCCGCACAGGTCCAGGCACTTCCTGCCCGCCACCGTCCTCCCGCACCGCGTCGCCGCCGCGTCGTATGATCGCCGATTCGGCGTCTTCGATTGCGTCGGCCATGGCTGTATACGCTTGATCTTCCATGGCCTCGCGAGCGAGCGAACAAACGTAGAAATGCTGCATCCAAAGCGCAATGGCCACGCAACCGGTTTGGGCGCCGATCAACAGGAATAGGTGCTTGGTATGTTCGCTTGGTCGGATGGCCATGATCGTGGTGCAATCGGCCGCGTTTTCGTAGGCCCGGGCCACGGACGCATTGGAACACAAACCGTCCGTAGCGACTTCACTTTTCTCGGCAACCGCGGCGGCTTTCTTGAGGTCGATCGGAGGTGGCCGCGGCGCCCGATCGCGTTCACGCTTCGATCACGGAACGCCCCGTCAACGCCGGGTCTTCGCCTCGCGGAGGGGCAGCTGGTTCCGGATAACGCAAGGAACATGCCACGAGGTGCCGATGGACGAACATCAGCGCGGTTCGGATAGACGATCGGATCAAATGAATGATCGGATCAAACGTATGTTCCTTGGGACGAACGACGCCGCGGCGACCCAAAGCGCATTTATGGGCGTTCGAGGGCCATACTCGCTCTGATTTCCGATTGGTAATCGGACGTTGGCACGTTCCCGTTTCAAACGCGACGGCATGCTCGCCGCGACCGTGCGAAGATGATCGGCCCTGGCAGCCCGTTGAAGAAGTCC
>JADFHG010000443.1 GCA_022567365.1 Planctomycetota bacterium
CGAAGGCGGCGACAAGGTGCCCGTCCTCAATCTCGACGCCGCTCGCATTGCGACGATCCGCCTCGACCGCCACGGGGTCGGTGGGCGTGTCCGCGCGGTCCGCGACCACGCTACTCTCAGTCTGAGTCTCGATCATGGGTTGGGTCTCCCGGATTGTGGACCGCGAGCGAGCCGGTTATCCGCCCGTCTAAAAGCGGTCGGGACATCGCTGCCTCCGACGACTCGGTCGCGGCCACAATCGGGGAAAATGCTGATTTGGGGTTTAGACGGTTCATAACGCTCGTACTATCGGTTCGGAGCCCGCCGCTGTCAACAGGGCAAACCGCCGATTCCAAACGACGCCGCCCATTGGAGTCGACGTCCGTCTGAGCAAACGTCACTAACGTCACAACATCACCGAACCGCACTAGCGCTACCGTGAACGCCGATTATTGCGGTGACGTTTCGGGTGACGTCATGGTGTAGGTCGCGTTCAAACAGCACCGCTCCAACCAAATTCCGCCGGCGGATATAACCGTTGACTTTGCCCACGCCGATCTGTCATACTCGCCCTTCACGGCTTCTTTCGTGGACGCGGCGGCCTCCCCACTCCACCGCGTCTATTGGGCAGACCTGCCCGAGAGGAACGCGGGTCTGCCCACCGTTTTTCCTCCCTTGCGACTCACGCCGTCTACACCCGACTAGGGCGATTTCGCCGCACAACGCCCAGAATCGCCGTCTGAGTGACTCTCCGGGCCGGACGTGGAATCGTTCCGAGGGGCGCGGAATCGTTCACGACGTGCCGCCGGTGCGTGCCGTTGATATCCGCTTTCGCCCGCGGTACACTGGCGACCGGTCCAACGAATCACGGAGCGATTGCCATGTCAAAGAATGCCATTCTCTTCCTCGCCGTTGTTGGTGTCGTGTCTGCGGAGGTCGAGGCGACCCTCGGCGGGGGCGGAGTCGCTGGAGCCTGTCCCGGTTCAGGAGACTGCTGCGCACCCAACGGAACGCCTGGCTGCAGCGACTTTGATTGCTGCGACTTCATTTGCTTCGTTGATTCTTTCTGCTGCGACGTAGAGTGGGATCAGAACTGCGCGGACCTAGCGTTTGGATTGTGCGATCCGAGCGCTTGCGGGTCGGGCTGTCCAGGCTCGGGCGACTGCGGCGCGCCGAACGGCACACCAGGCTGCGACGACGTCGAATGCTGCGAGAAGGTTTGTGCCGCAGACCCGTTCTGTTGTGATAGCAAGTGGGACGACCAGTGTGCGGCGGAGGCGGCCGTGCTTTGCGCATGCATCACGTGCCCCTATGGCGATATCACATCGACTAAGGGTCTCTGCATTCCGGACTGCACGGGCGGTCCGAACGACGTCAACTTCGACGATATTCTGTGTGTCATCGATGGCTTCTCGAACATGGCGTTATGTCCGTGTGGGGACATCTGCGGCGAGGGTGGAGACCCGTGCATTCCGAACGGCACCATCGACTTTGGCGACATCATCTATGCCCTCGAAGCGTTCGCGGGCAATCCGCCATGCCCGGATCCGTGTAGCTAAGGCGGATGATCATTCGCCCGTGACACCGTGACTTGCACCACCGAAACGCACCGCCCGCTGGGGTGTGATCGCGTCACCCGTCCTCAAGTTCAATCCCAACCATCGCCGCCACTTCGCACGCCGCCGTGTACGTGTCCCTGGTCCGTGCGACGAATCGCTCGCCGGTCTTGTCGCTTATCGCCTCGACGACATCCTGCCCGTCCACGTGGGTGGTTGTCATCGTGTAGCCCATGTCGCGGATGTGCTCGATCAGGATGCGTGTGGTGTGTGTCACGTTGCGTCAGTGCTTCGGCAGTCCCACGATCGATAGGTCGCCGCTACGCGGGCAACTCGGCGTCTAAGTACTCCTCGTACACGCCCGCGCCGTTTAGTAGGTCGATGACGCGGAGCACGTCGCTCGCGTTCGTCGCGCCGCTTCGGTCCGTGTCCGTTTGGTACGCCGGTGGTGCCGGGTCGATGACACCGTTGAGCACGTCGATCAGGTATAGTACGTCGTTTGCGTTGCTGAGCTTGTCGTTGTTGACGTCGGCGGGAAGGGAGCCGATTCGCGTGACCGCGCCGGTTGGCCAATGAGTGATTGTCGTCCACGCCTTCGTCGGAATGATCTCGTCGAAATGGACCGTCGCCGTGTTGCCATCCACGGTCACATCGGTCACGCCCGGTGCGCTACCCGGCGGACTGATGACGACCGCGAGGTCCTCGGCATTCAGTTCGCCCGGCGGATCATCAAACGTCAATGCGATCGACTCCCAACCCGTAGGGTCGGTTCCGTCCGGCGCCGACGGTTGTCTGGCGTCGATTGCTCCGCATGGTGGGTCGCTGGCAACCTGGTTGACACCGAACACATAAGCCACGCCGGTATAGTTGTTCGGCCCGTGCGCTCCGACGATGACCATGCCCTCGCTGACGGCCACCGAAAGTCCGAGAGCGCCGAACGAATCCGCATCGGATGCGGTTATCTTCAGTTCTTCGATCCACGAATTGCCATCGAAAGTGTACCCGTATGCGGCGCCCGAGCCGTATCCCAAGTCGTCGACCCCGGTCGCCCCAACCACGATCACGTCGGCACTTATTGACACCGACGCGCCGAAATGGTCAGCGCCGACCCCGTCTGAAGCGGTGAGCTTCTGTTCCTCGACCCATTTGTTCCCATCAAAGCCGTACACGTAAGTAGCGCCTGTATGGGCTCCCATGTTTTCGTCCCGAATTGATCCGACAATGACCACATCACTACTGACGGACACGCAGAATCCGAAATATTCCATCTCCTCACCATCGGGCGAGGTCAACTTCTGTTCTTCGATCCATTCGCGGCCATTGAAGCGGTATACATATGCCGAGCCGGAGTTGCAATTGATATAGTTTGGGCATGCATCGTCGTCCCAGCGTGCTCCGACAACGGCCACATCGTCGCTGACGGAAACGGCCCACCCGAATTGGTCGCCCACGGCGCCGTCGGATGCGGCCAGCTTCTGCACTTCAACCCATCCATTCCCGTTGAAGCGGTACATGTACACGGAGCCCGACTGTTCGTCGTGCTGGGGCGCACCGATCATTGCCCAGTCCCCGTGGTTGGCCACCGCATGGCCGAAATAATCGAACTCGGCCCCGTCTGATGCCGTCAGCTTTTGTTCTTCGGCCCATGTGTTTCCATTGTAGCGATACACGTACGCAGCGCCGGCATCGTTGGCCATATCGTTGTCTTTGTTCGCACCGACCACGGTTACGTTCCCGCTAACGGATACTGAGGCGCCGAAACGGACGGTTGCAGCGGCGTCGGATGCGGTCAACTTCTGTTCCTCAACCCACGCGCCGCTATTGAAACGGAAGATGTACGCGGAGCCGGAACTGACACCGGCGTCGTTGTTGAACCGCGCTCCCGCCACCGCCACGTTCCCGCTCATGGACAACGAATCACCAAAGTGGTCACCGGCTGAGTGGTCTGAGGCCGTCAGCTTGGCGCCCTCGTTGATCCGGCACTGCCCGTCAGCATGCTTGATCGGTACGACCGAGACGAGATAAAGCGACGCGAGTAGAGCGAGCACACGTAACAGCTTCATATCGAACCTCCAAAGTGAGTGGTTTCGATGAACGTGGCCATCCATCCTACCGATTCAGCCCGGGCCAATC
>JADFHG010000444.1 GCA_022567365.1 Planctomycetota bacterium
TATTCCCGGAAAGACAACCACGTCTAGCGCATCGTCAATTTCCGCAAACTGGGTACCGTCGAACATATTGTGATTCGTTATGGCGATGGCATGCAGAGCCGCTTCAGAGACGTACCGTTTTAGGATGTTGAGCTCGAAGCTGAAGGGCGCATCGCTGACTGTTGATACTGTATGGATATGGAGGTCTATCTTCTTCATGGATACCCTATCCGTTTTGACGCATAATAGGACAGTCGTAGGTCACGCGATCGTTCTGCGCGGTCATGCACTATCTTCCTAATGCAACGACCGGCCCTTCATGTCGGCCGGCACATCGACGCCGAGTTGCGTGAGTATGGTCGGGGCCACGTCGTAGAGCGTCGGCCCATCGACGCGCCCTTTCGCGGGAAGCGACGGGTGGGATAGCACGTACATCCCGAGCTGCGCGTGGTTCGCGTCGTCGGGGCCGGTGTCGTTGTCGAACGTGTAAATCGAATCGCTCCCCACCCAGCCGACCGATCGCCAGCGCAAGTCCCCGAAGATGACGAGCAGGTCGGGTGCCACGCGGTTGACACGGTCATAGATCTCTTCGGGCTTGTAACACTTGTTGCCCATCGGTCGACCTTCGTGGTCGCAAATGGCCTCGATCTTGGCCGCGAGTTCATCGCGCACGGCTTCATAGTCGGCGGACTTGACCGTGCCTTGCGGCTCGCGCCCTTCGACGTTGAGAAACAGCCGACCGTAATAGCCGCCTTCGCCCCAGGCCTTCGTCTTGGTCCAATCGACTTCATCGACGTTGAACTTGCGCCTTGCATCGACCGGCGTCTTGAACCGGAGGAATCCCTCGTTCATCAGCCACTGGTTGAACAAGACGCCGCCCGTCATGGACTTGGCACCGTGATCGCTGACCACCCACACGGCCGTGCGTTCGAGGTCGATCCCTTCGAGCGTCTTGCCGATCTCGGAGTCGACGTATTTGTAGTATTCGAAGATGGCGTTTTTGAAGGGGTTGCCGGCCTCGTGACGATGGTGCGACTCGTCCATGTGGCTCCAAAAGCCGTGGTGAATGCGGTCGGTGCCCATCTCGACCATGAAGAACAGATCCCACGGTTTCTCCGCGAGCAAGTGGCGGACGACCTTGAATCGCTTTTCGGTCATCAGGTGGATCTCGTCGAGGAGCCACTGCTTGTTGTCGGTGCGAAAACCGCGGACATCGACCAGATATTCGCCGACCAGCTCCTCGATTTCGTGCCGCAGCGCGGGGGGGTACGTATAGGTGATTTTGGGGTCTTTCGTGTCGGGCGTCAGAAAGCTCGTGATCATTTGCCCGACGATCGGTTTCGTGATTGGATAGGTGCCGGGGTGCCCCACGATGATCGATCGCTTGCCGACGCGCCCTATGATGTCCCAAAGGCGCGGCTCCTTCACCGCCAACGCGGTGGCGATCATGAGCTTGCTGTACGAATGGTCCGCGCGATTGCGAAAACCGTAGATCCCGAGCGTGCCCGGATCCTTGCTGGACGTCATGCAGCTCCAGGCCGGCACGGTGATCGGCGGCATGCAGCTCTTCAGCGTGCCGTACGTGCCCGTGTCCATGAGCCGTTTGATGTTCGGAAGATGATCCGTCCACTGCTCGAAGACCAGCGACGGCTCGCAACAGTCGAGACCGAACACGGCGACTTTTTCGATGGGGGGCATTGTCTTTCAACCGTCCTTGTGAATCGCCGGCTTCGATCCCCAACGCCTCGGGCGAAAGCGGCAAACGATCACGCTGTTATTACGACCGCGCGAGATACTCGACTGCATACGGCACCACCCGCGCCACCGCCTCGTCGGGTGGGCAGTCGAGAATGGCGCCTGCGGATTGCTGATGTCCGCCGCCGCCGAAATGGGCGGCCAACTCCAGCACCGTCACGTTGCCCGAGCCGCGAAAGTTGATTCGCGTTTTTCCCCGGTTGCCCTCCGTAAAGAGCATCGCGATCCGTGCGCCTTCCAAAGACCGGGGCACATTGATCTGATCGTCGATGTCGGCCGCGCTGCACCCCGCGCCGTGAATCTCGTCGTGCGTCGCCGTGCTATACGCGATCGCGCCGTCCGCGACAATCCGCGTGTTGGCGAAGATGACGCGAAGCAGGTCGAACTCGCTCTTTCGCTGGCTGCGACACAGTCGTTCACCGAGTTCGCCAACAGCCGCACCGAGTGCGACGAGTTCGCCGGCGACGTGCAGCGCCGACGCCGACGTCGACGGCAGGGAAAACCCGAGCGTATCGGTCTGCATGCCGGCAAACAACATCGAAGCGGTTACCGCGTCGATCGTTCGCCGCGCCGAGGCGAGCATGTGGTACACGAGTTCGCACGTGCTCCCTGCTTCTCCCACGACCCAGTTGACCGTGCCGAATCCCGTATTCGTCGCGTGGTGATCGATGTTGACGACCGGTCTGCCGGCGATCCAATCGCCCGTTTTTCGTTCCTTGCCGACACCGCAGCGAGCCGCCTTGGCGGTATCCAGGACGACGAATCCGTCGGCCGACTCGAAATCCGCATCCGTCGCGATGGGGATCTCGGCCCATTCCGGCATGAAGGCGAGGCGTTTGGAAACGGATCCGTCCGGGAGCGCCGCGATCGGTTGACGATTCGGTTCCGTCCAAGCGCGGGCCATGGCAAACATCGAGCCGAGCGCGTCGGCGTCGGGAACGACGTGTGAGATCATGATCGGGCGGCGCATCCGCGTGATCGTCTCGATGACGCCGGCGGGGACGGCACTCGGATCTCGAGCAATCGCGGCGGCGGAACCGGTTTCCACTTCATTCATGGTCGGCGATACCTCTTCTCATTTCGCCTTTGATCGACGATGCGGCCTGTCCGCGCTCATGGATACCCAGAATCCACACCGCCGCACCGTCATTTGTGTCAACCGCTGGTTGAACCGGGGAGGCGACGCGCCCGCCGAGCCGATTTCCTTTGTCGTTACCGGATGGGTGGCACACCGGGACGTCCATCGTTCCTGACAGGACAGCGCAAGGTTGTACGTAGCGCAGGCTTCCAGCCTGCATTGACCGCGATCACGATGCTCGCAGGATGCCCGCGCAACGCGGTCCCCCTTCATTAGAGCAAAGTCTGTTTTTGTGTAGCGTGCGAAAGATCGAAAAGCCCCTTGGTTCGACGGCCGCCACGGGGGACGGCCGCTACACAATAAGGAACTCTGCTCTAACTTACCGGTAACGATGCCCTAGTACCATGTTTCATATGTCCTGCGGCCATGATTCTCACCCGAGCCGCGGCCTTCAACCCGCGCGGACGTTGGTACATGAAGAAGCATTGCGCCAAGTCCGTGACACCGCGCGGGCTGAAGCCCGCGGCTCAGACAGTCGTAAGACTTGTGAAACACGATACTAGTTACTCTTCATCGCCCTTATAAGAATGTCGGCCACCTCGGGACGACTGAACTCGACCGGGGGCCTCTCCCCCGCGACGAGCATTTCACGGACCTTGGTTCCGGAAAGGAAAATCTGATCGCCTTCGATCTTGGGAAACGACTTGCCGCTCACCATGCCGCCCGCTTTCTTCGACCAAGCCGCGTGTTCAAACTTCAGCGGGGAGATGTGCAGCCCGCCGTCCGGCAGGGTGTCGAAGATCTCCTGCGCGGCGTACGTGCCGTAGTATTT
>JADFHG010000010.1 GCA_022567365.1 Planctomycetota bacterium
TATGATGCAATACGTGCAGAAGGCGTCGCAGCCGTCCTGAACCTTGAGGAACGCCCGCTGGTGGTTAAAGAAGCGGGAGATCGGCGGCCCGAGCGTCGCCAACGTGTTGACAATCGGCAACGCGGTGGGAATAATTGCTGGCGTCGGCTCCTTAGGGGGCCGCGCCGAATTGTGGTGTCCGCGGGTTGCCGACGGCGGCCTCATCCATACTTGATCTTTCCCTGCGGGCTGACGCGGAGATACCGGTTGCTGCGAACCAAGCGGCCCGTCCGCTCCCGGCGTCGGCGCGTGATCCAACCGATCGACAAGAAGTTTGCGGATTTCGACCGCAACGTCGACATCGTGGCCGATCACGGCGAGAACGCCTGCGATTTCGCGCAGGCGCTCGCGGTCGGCGGCCGCTCCGCAGCCGATGACGATGACCGGTGTTTGCCCTTTGCCGGCGAGCCGACGAATGGCCTGCCGGCTCTTGGCCAGCGCGGTGCTGGTGACCGCGCAGGTGTTGACGACCGCGAGATCGGCGCGTTGCCCGCGCTCGACGGGGCGGAATCCGATTGACTCTAGTACTTCGCGAACCTGCTCGGTTTCGTACTGATTGACTTTACACCCGAGCGTCGCGAGTTGATACTTTGCCGCCATACCCGCCGACTGTACACCGAACGGCGGGGGTGGGAAACATCCGCGATTCACGTCGCAGCCACAACGAGTGGGTGGCGGCGGTCGCGGGCGGTCGTTGTTGAACCAGGGAGAGTCGATTTATGGCGGGCGCGCAAACCGTATGGGGCATAGACGTTGGACGATGCGCCCTAAAGGCGATCAAGTTGCGCGCGGTTGGTGACGGCACGGTTGAAGTGCTCGCGCACGACTACATCGAACATGCAAAAATCCTCACCCAACCGGACGCCGATCGCAACGAGCTGATCAGCGCCGCGCTGGAGAAATTCCTTTCGCGAAACGACATCTCGCGCGACCAGATCGTCGTGTCCGTCCCAGGCCAACATACGCTGGCCCGCTTCACAAAACTGCCGCCGGTGGCCCCCAAGCGGGTGCCCGACATCATTCGCTATGAGGCGGATCAGCAGATCCCGTTCGACATGGACGAGGTCATCTGGGACTACCAGACGTTTACCCAGGAGGATCTCCCCGACATCGAAGTGGGGATCTTCGCAATGAAGCGGGAGTTGATCCGCGAGCACCTTCTCCATTTTGAACAGGCCGCTATCGAGCCGATGATCGTCCAATCCGGCCCGCTTGCGGTATACAACGCGATGCACTTCGAGGGACTGCTCAAGGGCGACACCACGATGGTGATGGATATTGGGGCGGAGTGTACGGACCTGATTATCGGCACCGCCCACGGCCTCTGGACGCGCTCGATCCCGATCGGCGGGAACAAATTCACCGAGGCGCTCGTCAGATCATTTAAGTTGTCGTTCTCCAAGTCGGAGAACCTGAAGCGCTCGGTCCCGACGAAGTTCAAGCGGCAGATATTCCAGGCGATGCGACCGATCCTCTCCGATCTCGTGCAGGAGCTCCAACGATCGCAGGGTTTCTATGCCTCCACCCACCGCGACGCGAACATCGTCAACGTCTACGTCCTTGGAAACGCGTCTCGGATGGAAGGGCTGCGCAAGTACCTACAGCAGAACCTCGGTCTCGCCGTGAAACGTCCGGAGGGCATCAAGAAGGTCGGCGGTGACGGCGTGGCGAAGGCGAGCAAGCTCGCCGAGAATCTTCCCGCGTTCTTTTGCGCATACGGACTCGCGTTGCAGGGTCTCGACCTCGTGCCCGTCATGAGCAATCTGCTTCCCGTGGAGCTCGCGAAGCAAGTCGTATGGCGTAAGAAGCGTCCGTCCTTCGCGGCGGCGGCTGCGTGTCTGCTCGTCGCGGGCGGGCTGGTCTGGTTCCGCCAGTCCGCCGACCTCAGCGCGTTGGCCGCGGGCGGCGACGACGCTACGCCCGCGTTCGATGCGCGTAAGGTGATCGCGAACGGATGCTCACCCGGTTTGCCTCCGAAGATGTGCGCAAAACAGATCCTCGACGCGGGCAACAAACTCAAGAGCGAATACCGCAAGCTTGAAGGCGGGGGAGGCGCCCAACGCGAGGAGGCCGAATCGCTGGTAGCGCTCCAGCGGCACAAGATGCTCGTTCCGCGGGTTCTTCGAGTCATCCACGAATCGGTGCCCGTCCCCAGCGCCGCGCTGGGTGCGGCGACTACGCAGGCGGACGTGCGCATGGCGATTGCCGATCTGGTTGCCTCGAACGATTCGATCGCGCAGCGGGAGAATCGCGAACAGCTCTTCATCAAGTCGCTGGACATGCAGTACCAGTGGAACCTCAACGAATACGATTGGGTCAGCCTGTTCGACGTGCCCGATCCCATCAACGACCCCGACGCCGAGGTTCGAGGCATTTTCGTCGAGATCAAGTGCACATCGCCGCATAAGGACGGCGCCAAGTTTGTCGAGGAGCGTTTCCTCAGTGTGCTCCGCGAAAAAGGGCGCGTCGCGGGACAAGGTTTTTACATCGATCGGGCGATCATAGTCGAGGCGTCGCGTGTGGAAACACGGTCGGGCAAGTCGGGCGGTCCCCGCTCATCGAGCGGACGCGTGCCGATCGGGCGGGGTGTCGCGCCGGGCGTTATGGGCGGCGGAGGAGGGATCGGCGGCGGACCGGCGGGTGCCCCGATTATTCGACAGGCAGACATGAACCCGGACGCGCTCGATCCGATTACGGATGAGCCGATCGAGAATGATTGGAGCTTTGAGATCTGGATCGACGTGATCCTCGAAGATTACGAAGAGCCCGAAACGGGCGATGACGGCACCGCCGAGGAAGACGGGGGCGGGTAGACGCCCGCCGATGCGATCCAGCAACGCCGACGCGCCTCCGCAGGGTATCGACCGCGCGGCGCTGTTCCCGAGAAAACGGATTCAAACGCGGCCCGGTGGGGTACGGCACCTCGCGAGAGTTGCCTTGTTCAAACCGTCGCGACGGCGGATGGCTCCGTTCCAAGAGTGTTTGGAAGGCTCGCGTGGATGTGGATGCGATCTGAGGAAACGACATCGAGCTATCAGGGATCGGCCGTCCGCCGTCAGACAGAGCACGGGGAACGTCACTCAATGCGTTGTGAGACAAGGGGTTGTGCGCAATCGCTGTTGTAAGCGTCGGCGGTTCCGTAACTGTAGCTGAAGGCTGATAGCTGACGGCTTTTCAACCACGCTCGAAGGACTTTTTGCCAGGAGACGAAACGGATGGATTTCATCCGACGCCACTTGTTTCTCATCGTATGCGGTGTGGTAAGCCTCGTGGGGATTGCCCTCGGTGTGAGCGGCCTGAGAAATACGCCCCAGGTTCTCGCGGGACTGGAGAACGCGAAGACGGTGTACGACAATCTCGACAGCCTGCGATCTCATGGGGTCAGTCCGGCGATGATCGACACGAAGAGGGCGGCCATCCAGAAGATCGTCGACAAGCGCGATAATCTGTTCGAGAAAGCGAAGGAATACTGCCGCTACAAACCGCTTGCGGCTGACGTATTCCCGGACGGCACCAAAGACGCGCGACTGGGATTTCAAAAGCGGTACACCGAAGCAATGTGGGATCTGTTTGCTGCGCTCAAACCGGTCGCCCCGCCGAGCGATTTTGAAATCGCGCAGATGCGCGACGTCATCGCCGATGAGAAACATGATTTGTCGACCGAGCGGAGGATGTTCGGCTCGGGCGGGGGTGATGCACCGGACGACCAGCCCGACCATACCCCGGCCGGTGTGCTCACATTGAGCGGTGCAATGAAGGATACGTATGCCCGCGCTGCCATGAACAAGGCGCAAGGGGGATACTGCTACGCGATCCGACCGGGCAAGACGAACGAGCGGGCTCAACAGCCCAGTCTCGAGTTTCACCCCGAAATGAAAGGCACGGATGAGGTCTTCGAGATTTACCTGGAGGACTGCTGGGATGCGCAGGTCGGATACTGGCTGCAGAAGGACGTCATCGATGCGATCGTCGCCGTCAACGAGCGCGCGGCAACCCGGATCCTCGACAACGACGGAGCGCCATGGGTCGGCGTGTTGCCGGTCAAGGAAGTCGTCTCCATTCGCACGAACGACGGTTACATCGAGTCGGGCGGCGAAATCCTCGCCGGCGGTGACCCCGGGGGCGACAGGCCCGCTCTTCCCCCGGGCACTGATTCCAGCGTCTTTACGGGAACCGCTTCGACGGGGACGTACGACGCGAAGCAGTTTTCCGTCAAGCTGGTGATGGACCAGCGGTACATCACGGAACTCGCCGATGAGATTTGTCGAGGCACGTTTCATGCGCTGGTGCGCGTGAGCTACAAGGCGGCGAGCGTCAATCGCAGGATGCACCGCAAGATCTACGGCGCTGGTCCCGTCGTCCGTGTCGTAATGGACTTCGAGACGATCATGCTTGGAAGCCCGTATCGATGTTGGATGCCGGAGGCGGTCCGTGAGCAATACGGGCTGACGTGCCCTGGACCGGTAGAGCCGGATGACTCAGGCGAGGAGTAGCCGCCACAAGGAGTTTGCGACAATGGCAAAACAACTAGTCGGACCGGTCGAGCGCCATATCGACAAGGCGATACTCGGAATCACCGGAGTAATCGTGATCTACGTCGTCGCGGCCTACCTCATCACCCCGGCGCATCAGATCGAAATAGGCGGACAGTGGGTCGCGCCCGAGGTGATCAATGAACAGGTCGCTAAACACGCCAACAGCGTCCGCGACGTAATTCGGACGAAGCGCCCACCGGAAGCGGACGACACGGACGACCCGTTCGAGCCCCTGCCGGGGTTCGTGGCGGCGTTCGAGTTGACCAACGTACCGCCCGAGCGTGCATTGCCGATGGGCGTCGCCATCCACCCGGACGTTCCGCTCGTCGGTCCGGTCAAAGTCATCGCCGGTACGGCCAAGCTCGTCGAGGTCGTCACCCTGCCGCAGCCGGTCGTCGAGGTTGGCCGAAGCACGTGGCGATTCATCGAGACGGACGGCGCTGACATCCCCGTCAACTGGGTGACCGTCTCGGCCGTCTTCGATCGCGAGGAGCAGATGCGCCGACAGCGCGAGGCCTACGAGCGCGGTCTCGACGCGGTCGTCATCGGCGACGTCCAGACGCAACGTCGCACGCAGCGGCGCGACGGGAGCTGGTCAGACGACGACTGGCGATTGGTCTACGGCTATTCATCGATGGAGCCGATCGATCGCCCGACGATATCGCTGGTCCAGAAGGATGAGCAAATCACCGTGCCGGGTGGTGAGCTTGCCATGCTGGAGAAGTATATGACGTCCCTTCGCACACCCAAGGTCCAGTTGGACCTGATTCGACCACTCCCCCCCGAAACGATGAATGGCTCGTCGTGGAAGTTCCCGATCATCACCAACCACCGGGACGTGGTCGTCATGGACGACGAGTACCTCTTTCCGGAAGGCGAGCCGAATTCGGACCCCCAGGATCGCTACGAGGGGATTATCGAGCCCGAGGCGACCATTGTTGCGGACAAGACACTGACGCGGGCGCCGACGGCGCGGGAGGATGCGGCCAAGAGCGTCGCCGAAGCCGAGTTGCTGATCCAGCGATCCCGCAGGGAACTGGCCAAAGACCTGGCAATCGAAGCGTACAACATTCTCAAACGGGTGACGCAGTCAAGCAACGCGTCTCCAAGCGACAAGGACAAAGCAAGGCGGCTGCTCGAGGACGCGGAACAGGCCGAACGCGACATCGATCGTGAAATCTCGAAGCGGCGCAAAAGGATCCGACGCGGGCCGAGCCCTCGGGGCGGCGACGACGGGTTGGGACAACGCGTCATTGCCTCCACGCAGCAGCTTTGGGTCATCGATGGTCGCCCCGAGGCCGTTGTCGGAGGAGAGACGTACCAGTACCGCATGCGGGTACTCATCCACAACCGGTACGCCGGTCAGCCGAGCAAACTCCGCAACGCCAACGACGCGACGGTGCTGCTCATTCCCGGCGAGTGGTCGGAGGCCACGGCGCCGGTGACCATCGAGGCGAGCAACCAGTACTACATCACCCATGCCGCCCCGGACCGCGGTACGGTCTCCGTGGGGATCTTTCAATGGTTCGAGGGTGTTTGGGTCGAGGACGGTCCGAAGCTCGCCATCGGCGATTCCGTCGCGCGCCGCGCCCGCCATAAGGTACCCATGCCGGACGGGTCCGAGGGGGTGGATAATCCGGAGATCGACTTCGTCGTCGACGCCACAATCGTCGACATCGACTTTGCCCGAGCCCATCGCGAACGGAAGAAGGTCGCCGGCGGCGGCCTGAAGTTCGAGCGAACGGACGCGACGACGTCGGTCGTCCTGGTGGACTCCGGCGGGCAACTCGTCGAGCGGTTCCTCTCCGTCGACAAGAACGCCCGCAGGGCCGCCAACGTCAAAAAGCGGGTCTGGAAGGCGCCCAAGAAAAAGAGAATCACGAGGGCACCTAAACCCAAACCGGGATTTTCCGATTTCGGCCCGTAGCCGGAAGTCCACACATGCGATGGTGCCGCGCTGCGGCGGCAGCGCTGACCAAACACGGGCAGCGCATTTGCGAGTCCCCGCCAGCGGCGACTGGGCGCCGCGCTGCGGGGAAGGACACCGTTGGTTCGGGAGCCCGAGACCCTCGGCGGCGGCGTTCGCGAGCCGCGGATCCAACGCGCTGAGCTTCGGCACCGCGCGTCCCGCTTGACGGCCGGAGTGATCCGCACATGTTACCCAAACCAACATTCCGGTCGGTTTGACAGACCTCGGACCGCCCGGACCGTCCGGATTCGCCGCTCGCCGAGCCGACATGTCGGGCGGCGGACGGCCTTGTTCCGCCCGTTGATGAGGGCGTTTCCGTGGGACCGCATCGAGCTCAGCTCCACGCCAATCGGTCCAAGGTGGCCGCTTTGCGGCTCCGATCCAGCCGCGAGCCGCTGCAACGCCATCGGCCCCCGCCGGCTGTCTTTTCACATTTGCACCGCAACTGCGTCGCCCGGCCGCAAAGAATCTCGATAAACTGCCGGTCAAGACTTGCAGGGCCGAATAAAGGGTCCTAGAATCCACGACTCTCGTGGCGCAAGAGTCGTCATGAGTGCCGGGGGTAGGCTTCCATCCCCGCGACGGACGGTACGTTGGCCGTCGCGATCGTCGCACCCGCGGACCTGAATGGTGTGTCCGCAGGCCCCGCCGAGGCTGGTTCCAGGCTACAACGACATGAGGAGGATCGTTCCTTGCCACACGTAACCTTCATCAGAATCGTTGCACCCATCGCGGTGCTTATGGCTTCGGTTTGTTTCAGCGGACATGCGCTGGCCGGGGACGACGTTCAGACGTTGAACGAGGCGATCGGGCTGTTCGGCGTCGGCGATTACCTCGCCGCCCAGGAACTTCTGGTCGACATCGACCGGTCGAAACTCTCCAAGAACGACCAGGCCCGCCGCGACGACTACGTTCGGCGCGTTCAGGTCGCCCTCCGCATGGAGGGCAAGGCCCTTCGCGATCTGGAGGACGCGGAGTCGGCGATGGCCGAAAACGACAATGAGCAAGCGCGCCTACTGCTGGATCGTGTGCTCGCGAACGAGTACGCCCCCGAGCCCGCCCGGAAGAAGGCAGCGGCGGACCGTCGTCGGCTACTCGCGGCGGACGACTCCGCGCCGGCTGAGGGGTCTGCTGAAGTGTCGAGCGACCCTGCCATCGCCGCTCAGGTCATCGTCGAGGAGAAGAGCGGTCCGACCACGGCACAAGTTCGCGACGCCAAGGATTTGACCGTGCAGGCGGACGGATTGGTCACCCGTGGGCAGTACGACGAGGCCGACGGGCTGTATCACCAGGCCATCGAGTTGGTTCCCGGCTATCCCGACGCCGTCGACGGGCTGAGCCGTGTTCGGGCACATCGGGAAAACGCCGGCGCTCGGGGTGAATCGCTGATTGACAGGCTCCGCCGTGAAAACGAGATCAACTGGCAACGGCACGAGTCCCAATTCCGGGAGGTTACCCGCCAGATTCATGTTATGGTCGGCGAGGCGCGCTTCGACGAGGCGAACCAATCGGTGCTCCGGGCGCGGCAGATCGTCGAATCCGGCAAGCAATTCGCCGACCCCTCGACCAAGTACGACCAGCTCAAGGCGGAGATGAGCGCGCTGGCCGAGCACGTCGAGCGTTCGCAGCGACAGTACGAGGAAGACCAGGTTGCGATCATCCGGGAGCAGATTCGCACGCAGCGTCAAATCAAGAGGCGCGAGCGTGAAGAGGATCGGAAGCGGCAGATCGACGCGCTCATGGCGCAGGCCCGCCAGCACCGCAAGGACCGTGAGTATCAGCAGGCGATCACGGTGCTCAAACAGGTCACGGTGATCGATCCGCGGATGATGATTGCCCGCGACATGCTCGACATGCTCGAGGACGACTACCAGTACTATCACGAGCGGCAAATCCACGACGACTACCGAGCGCAGACACGCCGCGCGCTCAACGCCGTCGAGGAAACGAAGATCCCATGGGCGGATCAATTGCGCTACCCGGACAACTGGTTGAACATCATCGACCGGCCCGAGCGGCGCAGGAGCGGTGAGACCCGTGAGGATAGCCTGCTCTGGGGGGCGCTCGACCAGCCGGTGCGTCCGGACTTCAAGATGACGCCGTTCAACAGAGTCATGGAACGGCTCGCGACAACACACAACATCAACATCAATGTGAACTGGAACGACCTCCAGGCGTCGGGCGTCGAGATAGACACGCCGATCAGCCTTTCACTCCCGAACGAGATTACGCTCAAGAAGACCTTGGAACTGGTGCTCGAGGACGTCAGCGCGTTGGGCACCAGGATTGGTTTCGACGTGAACGACGGCGTAATGACGGTCGCCACGCGCAAGCTCCTCGATGCGAAAACGTATCCCGCGGTCTACAACGTCGTGGACCTTCTGATGGAGATTCCCAACTTCAACGACGCCCCGATCACCGGGCTGCACCAGATGCGACCGAAAGCGACGCACTCGTCTCCCTATTCGGTTCAGCCCTGGATCGTGGGCGACGATGACGACGACGAACCGGACTACGATCCCGAGGTCGCCGCGCGGGTGTTCAAGATCATCGACATCATTCAGAAAAACGTCCAGCCGAACTCATGGGTCGATTTCGGTGGGACCATCGCGACGATTGAGGAGATCAACGGACAACTCGTGGTCACGCAGAACTCGGCCGGGCACGCCCAGATCAGCGGATTGCTCGACAAACTGCGGGAACAGCGGGCAATTCAAATCGGAATCGAAGCCAGGTTCATCACGGTGTCGAGCCATTACCTCGAGGAACTCGGTATCGACCTCGATATCGTACTCAACCCCGGCAACGCCGGATTCGACTTTATCTCCGGGGGCGGCAACTCGATCCTGACCGATCCGGTTCTGGGGTCGCGGCTGCTGCTACCGCGCACATTCACACAACTCGGATTCACGCCGTTGGTGCCCACGTTGGGCACTGCGTCGGCGTTAGGTAATGCGGGCGTCGTGGCCGCCGGCGGCAGTATCGCCCAACCCTTCCTGGCCCCGGTCCTCGTGCCGCAGCCGGCGGGTGGTATCATCGGCGGCAGCACCGCCACACCCGTTCCGATCCTCAGCAATATTCTCCGGTTTACGGATCCGGCGGGCCTGAGCAGCGACGTTCCGGGAACGTTTGCGGGCAACGATGCCGGACCGGCACTGAGGATCTTCGGCAGCTTCCTCGACAACATCCAGGTCGACTTCCTCGTGCGGGCGACGCAGGCGGACTCGCGGACCAACGTCCTGACCGCACCGCGCCTCGTCCTGGTCAATGGTCAACGATCGTGGGTCGCGGTGACGCTCCAGACCAACTTCGTGAGCACGTTGACCCCGGTGGTTGCTACCGGCGCAGCTGCCATAGCGCCGATCACCGGAACGGTCAACGCGGGCGCCGTGCTCGACGTGCAGGCAACGGTGTCGGCGGACAAACGCTACGTGACGATAAATCTCCGCCCCGGAGTCGTTCGACTCAACGCGATCAGCACGTTCCAGTTCAGCGGCGGAGTCACCGGTCAGGGCTTTATTCAGTTGCCCGAGACCTCGAGCCAACTCATCAAGACGACGGTTTCGGTGCCGGACGGTGGCACTCTCTTGATCGGCGGACAGAAGCTCGGCAACGAGTCGGAGGTCGAAGCGGGTGTGCCGATCCTCTCGAAAATCCCGATTCTCAAACGGATGTACTCGTCGCGATCGATGGTCAAGGACGAGCAGACGTTGTTGATCCTCATCAAACCGAGGATCTTCATTCAGTCCGAGCAGGAAGAGTTGGCCTTTCCGAGGTTCAACAGGGGTTAGTCGCTTCCTGGGATTGTGGTCGTCGCCATTGCCATCGTCGCTTCATCCGGTGCGCATGATTGTGCGTGGTTCTTGGCCACCGCGGACCTTGGACGCCAGATCATCGGGGGCGGGGTCGTCGCCTGGGTGATCGTCGCCCTTTCGGTCGTCCTGCTCGCGCTGACCATCCTGTACTTCCTCAATCTGCGACATGCCGTCCAATGCCCCGAGGAATTGCTCGAGGAGGTCGAAGGGCGACTGCGAAAACGGCAGTTGCCGAGCATCGTCGAGCTCCTGGAATCGGATCCTTCCGCATTGGCGCCGGTACTTGAAGCGCTTCTCAAGCGACGCACCGCTACACAAGAACAACTCGAGACCGTCCTCGCCGAATCTGCCGCCGAGCAAGCGGTGCTGATGTCGCAACGAGTCGCGTACATCGGACTGATCGCGGCCGTGGCGCCGATGCTCGGCCTCTTGGGTACGGTCTCGGGAATGATCCGCGCCTTTGCCACGATGTCGGCCACCGCCGTCCGACCCGACGCGTCGGAGCTGGCCGGCGCCATTGGCGAGGCACTGATCACCACCTATCTGGGGCTGATTGTCGCCATTCCGGCGGTGGTTCTTCATACGTTTCTGCGGCACCGCGTGGTAGGTATCATGTTGCGTCTTGCGGAGATGGGCGAGCAGTTCATTGAATCACTCCGGTCCGCCGGTGGACCGCGCAATGCGACGGCGAGCGGGGGCGTTCGCCGCCCGACGGACGAACGACGGCCGTGACGCTCTACGAACAAACCGACGATCCAGAGCCGATCGATCTGACCGCCATGATCGACGTCATCTTCCTGCTGCTGATTTTCTGGATGACCGTGGCGAGAATCACCGGGGAGCCCGACCCCGCGGCGGTCGACGTGCCCAGAACGGATTCCGCGCGTGTCGTCGATCTTCCCATGGAATTGCTGACGGTCGAGTTGGCCCGCGGCGCGAACGACCTTCTCGTAGGGACGGAGCGTATGTCGCTCGAGGGGCTTGTGAAATCGCTCGAGCGCGGACCGATGCCTCGCCACGTGATGGTTCGGGCGAAGGCGGACGAGGAGGCCAACGCCGTCCAAACCGTTCTCGCCGCGTTGGCGACGGCGGGTATCAAACAGGTCGGACTCGCGGTACGGGGCATTGACGAATGACCATCCGGCGCCGACTTCTTCGTTTGTCCGAGGGCGCGGTCGACGCCCGAACGCCGCTGATGGCGATGATCGACGTCGTGTTCCTCCTGATGATCTTCTTTCTGTTCGACTTCGACGCCATCCGTGAGCAGCAACTGGTGGCCGCGCTCGAGCGACCCAGCGCGACGCGGTCCGTGGCGGCGAGGTCCGCGTGTTGGCTCACGTTGCGGCAGGAGCCTGACGGGGGGATCGGGTTCCGCGTCGACGATGGCCGTTGGCTTCGCCGTGAAAAGGATCTGCACACCGCGCTGCAGATGTCGTTGGCGCGAGGCGGTTCGTCCGGTACGTTGATCGTGGATGCGCTCGAGGGAGTGGCATTCCAAGAGGTGATCGACGCGCTTGCACTGGGAGAGCGATGCGGCGCGATCACCACGACGCTGAGGGTTGACCAGTGAAACGGTCCGCGATTTGCCCGGCAGCCTGTTGAAAAAAACGTGTGGCACGGCTTCAACGGCCTACCACGAGGTCGATAGTGGCGCCGGCGCGGAGAGATCCCGGCCACAACGAACGAAGCTCCGATATGCGATCACCGCGAAGGTACATGGGATTGTGGTGCGCCGGCCGTCCGGTTTCGGCGGCAAGTGTCCTCCTTCCAGCCGCTTGTGCCCTTTGCGCCGGCTCCGCGCTTGGGGCGCTGCGTGCGCCCTCGGCTGCGACGGCGAATCTCGTATCGTCCGACGATCCCCCACGACAAGAAAGGGGCCTGCCCGAGGAGCACCAACGTGCCGCGGAACGTATCGACCCCAAGACCCGCACCCCGGTCGATTTCGTACATGGTGTTCGGCTCGACTGGGCTCGCGGGGTTGTAGAGGTCGAGGCTGCCGTCGTCCTTCGACAGGGGCCGCTCGAACTGCTCGCGTGCACTCGCGGGACGCGCGAGCACGAGAGCATCCTCGTCGTCGCCGCCCGCCCGTTGCATATTTTTCAGGCCATGGGGCTGATGGGGTTGTCGCCCGGTAGCCCTGTACGATACGACGAAGACACGGACAAGTGGCATCCGCCGTCCGGCGAGCGACTGCGCATCGATGTGCGTTACCCGGCACACGACGGATCGCGCGTGGTCCCCATCGAGAGTTGGCTGCGCAACGTAAAGGGCGAGGGAAAGGGAGAGGTTGCCCCGTTACCGTGGGTCTTCGCGGGCTCGCGCGTGTTTGCGGGCGACGTTTTCGCCGCCGACGTCGAAGGCACGGTCATCTGCGTTGTCGATTTCGCCACGGCGCTGATCGGCATCGGCGCGCTGCACAGCGCCGACGACGCCGACTTGTGGCTGGTTGCCCGTACCAAAGCGATTCCCCCGGTCGGCACGCGATGTACGCTGTTGATTCGGTCGGCCGAACCGATGCCGCTTCCCGTGTCCGTGGGCGTGGATGGGCGAATGCGATATGGCGATAAGGTGGTATCGGCCGCGGAGGTCGCCGCCATCGTGGAGCAGAAGAATGGGCCTCGGGGAGATGCCGGCGGGCGCGGGGTCATACTCACCCGAGGCAAGGGTGTTTCGGCAACCGCCGCTCGGGAGGCGATCGGGAAACTCGTCCGCGCCGGTATCGACCGACAGCGGATCGAGATTCGTCAGGGGCCGGAATCCTCGGCCGATGGGCGGGTGTCGCCGCCGCGAAAGAACGAGGCACCGAAGAAGCCGAAGCCGGATTCCGAAGTCAAACCACCCGATGGTTGAGTAATTCGATCCGGTCGGTGACAATACGCCGCGAAATGGACACGATTCAAACCGACAAGGCGGCAGTGGAGAGCGAGCGCGACGTCGCGGCGCGGGATAGGTTCATCCACGAGCGCGCGAGCGCCGTGCTCACCGCCGAGTCCGCCGCTATTCTGGATGCGCGTTCCCGACTGGGCGATTCGTTCACCGCCGCCGTGCGTACGATTCTGGAGTGCCGAGGGCGCGTCTGCGTGACGGGTGTCGGCAAGGCCGGCCTCATCGGTGCGAAGATCCAGGCGACGTTCGCCAGCACGGGAACCCTCGCGTACGGCCTGCACCCCGTGGAGGCCCTCCACGGCGACCTGGGGATGATCCATGGGGACGACGTCGTCATTGCGCTGAGCAAGAGCGGCAGTTCGGAACTCGTCGAGTTGCTGCCTCGCCTCAAGGACCTGGGGTGCACCGTGATCCTCCTGACGTCCGACCCGGATTCGGCCGCGGCGAAGCACGCGGACCATATCCTGCATCTGGGCACGGTGGAGGAGGCGTGTCCGCTCCAACTCGCGCCGAGTTCATCGACGGCGTCCATGCTCGCGCTCGGTGACGCGCTGGCGCTGACGGTCATGGAGCTCAAGAATGTCGATCGTGAACAATACGCGAGCTACCACCCCGGCGGTGCCCTCGGTCGGTACCTGATGACGGCCCGCGAGATCATGCGGACGGGCGCGGATTGTCCGAAGGTCCACGTGACCGAAAGGCTCGAGGCGTGCCACGCGGCGATCCTTGCCGCCCCCTGCCGCGCTGGCGCCGCCGTTATTGTGGACGATACGGACCGACTCGTCGGATTCGTAACGCACGGCGATTTCTTTCGCCTTCTCTACCGCAAGGATTGGTCCGGCGATGCCGACATTGCCGACATCATGACCAGGTCTCCGAAGTTTGTACGGGCCGATGATCGGGCGAACAAGGCTATGGTGACCATGAAGCGGTACGCGATCGACGAGCTGCCGGTGCTCGACGAACATGACCGGGTCGTCGGCATGATCGACATCCAGGATCTTATCAACCGCGGTTTTTGACGGTCGCGACAGCGCGTGGACAGTTGCGAGAGGGTCGGGCATGCGCGGCGGAAAGGCACGGTCGCCGCGACGCCGATCCGACCGGCGCGTGATCGAGGACGTCTTGCGACGGCGGGCGCGGTCGCGTTCCTTGGCCGACAGGAGCCAAACACCCGATGCGGTTATCCATCGTCATTCCGGTCTACAACGAGGTCCGAACGCTCGAGGAGCTGCTCTCGCAAGTGTTCGCCATCGATACCGGTTTGGATCGACAGGTCATCCTGGTGGACGACGGTTCGACCGACGGTACGCTCGAGCTCTATCCCAAGATCCAGGATCGATGGCCGAACGAGGACCTCGTCGTGCATCTCCAACCGGTCAACAAGGGCAAGGGTGCCGCCCTGCGCGAGGGCTTCAAGCGCGCGACCGGCGATATCGTGCTGATTCAGGACGCCGATCTGGAATATCACCCGCGCGACTACCCGCGTCTGCTCCAACCGATTCTCGACGGGCGTGCGGACGTCGTTTACGGATCGCGATTCGTCGGCGGGCAGGATCATCGCGTTCACCTGTTCTGGCACATGGTCGGCAACAAGTTCCTTACCGCCTTTTCGAACATGTTCACCAACCTCACACTGACGGACATGGAAACATGCTACAAGGTGTTCCGTGCGGAGGTGCTCGAGGGTCTCACGCTGAAGGCGAATCGGTTCAACATCGAACCGGAGATCACGGCAAGGATCGCTCGCAAGAACGCGCACGGAAGGCGATGGCGGATCTTCGAAGTCGGAATCAGCTACGCCGGACGCGACTACGAAGAGGGAAAGAAGATTACCTGGCGGGACGGCGTCTCGGCGCTTTGGACGATCGTCAAATGCCGGTTTAGCGGATAGCAAACGGTGGCCGACGATATACCGCTTCAGCCCGACGATCGATTTCTAATCGAGCGGATGCTCGCCGGCGACTCGGCCGCCCTCGATCGCCTCATGTCCCGTTACGACAAGCTCGTTCGCTTCGCGATTTTCCGCATATCGAGGGAGCGCTGCGGCAAAGACCCACAATGGCTCGACTCGATCGCCTCCGAGGCCTGGGCGGGGTTCGTTCAATCCATGCAACGCACGCATTCGGAGTGGCCGGCGTCGGTAGGTTCGTATCTCGTCCGGATCGCCCGCAACCGGTGCATCAGCGCGATCCGCGGCGAATCGCGCCGACCCGTCGAGTATGACATCGAGGAAACCTCGGCGGCGGATCAAATTCAAGTGCCCGTGGAAGACCCGGCGGACGTGGTCGCGCGCCTCGAGGAAACCGAGGCCCTTCGCGGGTGCATTGAATCGCTAAGTCCTGATGAGCAAAGGATTTGCAAGCACATCCCGGCGATCATGGATCGGCGTTGGCGTGATGTAGCCGCTGCGGAAAACACGCCTGAGTCAACCATCAGGTCAAGGTGGCAGCGTATTATTGGACGACTTTCCGCGTGTATGAGGCAAAAAACGGGAGGAAACTTCGCGCCGAAGGCCTCGCGAGGCGACTCATAGTATGAGTGTGGGCGGCGTTGTGGACGTCGCCCTTTTGGAGCAAATGCTGCCATGGACCAAGATCGTTCGTCAGCCAAACCCATCGAGCACGCCTTGCTTGAGCTGCACGAGGCCGAAAATGCGGGCGTGTTCGAGCGAACGGCGGTGGATGCGAAGCCACTACTGAACACGGGCGAGTTCTCTTCGCGGGCACGTTTTGCCCAGTGGTCGATCGTCGGGCTTCCCGTGGCGGCGTGCTTGGCGCTGGCCATCGGCGTGGGGAGCTGGATGTTTCAGGCCGAGTTCGCGCGGATTCGCGCGATTCGCGACGGCCGAGCCACCGTGGTGGCGATGGCCGACGGCGTGGATTTCACGAACTGCCTCACCGGACCGGGGGTCGATGTCGTCAACGGGTGCGCGACGCTTGATTATGATCTCGACGGTGACGTGGACTTGGTTGACTTTCGTTCGTATCAACTCGCTTTCGCCGCGGCGACCGAGTAGAGCCGCGCACTAGCGTGCTCCTCGATCAGACCCGACGCGGCGGGGCGATTAGGTGTAAGGCGGTGTCGCTTAACGTGAGCGGCGCCGCCTGTTTTCTTTCCACGTCCAAACCGCGCCGACGACGAAGCGCGGCGGCGCGCTTCCTTCCGCAATCTCGACCGGCTCACCGGGAGGTTCGCCCTATCGAATGCGCCCTTCCCGACTCGCACCACGGAGGCTGATGGTATATGATACGCATCTGGATTCGTTCGTTCGTTGGATCCATGAGGCTGCGCAGACGGTTTGGCGGTATGTGTTTAGCGCGTAG
>JADFHG010000445.1 GCA_022567365.1 Planctomycetota bacterium
AGCATATGCGGCGAACAGCCGCGGTCAATCCTTGGCTGTTGGTCTGCCGCGACCTGACAACCTGTTGAAAACCCCGATGGCGGTCTATTTGGCCTACGTTTTGCGACGCTCTACGGCCGCCACGGGGGGCGGCCGCTACGTTCCCAACGAACTGCTGGGGCGGCCGCTACTTTTCCAACGAACTGTAAACGAGCGAATCGCGTCCGGCGCGGTGGCACGCGGTCAACCGCGCAGCACCCAACGCATCAGCTCGGCCAAATTCGCGCCCTTGCCCTGCATTAGAATCCCGACGCGGAATACTCGGCCCGCGGCGAACACGCAAAGCGCAGTCGTGAGCATGACGAGGACGACTCCCAGAATCGGCTGCCATATCTCAACGCCGGGCGGCACCGCCATCCGCATCGTCATGAGCATCGGGGTCAACGTAGGAATCAGCGACATGGTCACCGCGAAAGTCGAACCGGGATCTCTGACGATGGGAACCCAAACGAACATCGGCAGGCAAACCATGAGCATCAGCGGGGTCATCAGGCTTTGGGATTCCTTTAGATCGGACACGGCGGCGCCGACCGCGATGGCGAGCGATCCGAACATCAGCACCGCGAGGACTTGATAGACCACGAACCACCCGATGACATGCCCCGGAAAAAACGATCCGAAACCCGCTCGGTGAATCGCGTAGGCCGCGCCCGCGAAATAGATCGTTACCACCGTGAGCGTCACCGCGACCATGCCCAACAGCTTGCCCCACATGAGCTGAAACGGCGGTATCGAACTCAGCAGCACCTCGGCCACACGCTGGGTCTTCTCCTCGAGCACGCTCTGCATGAGCGGTGGGACGCCGATCATGATGACCATGAACATCATCATCATGATGCCCATGGGCACGAACATCGCGGCCAGTTGGTTCGTTTTCTCGGCCTTCTTGACGACGCCGGATTCGCCACGCGACACCAGTCCGAGGTTCGCGAACTCCACGCGTTTTGTCGCCTCGCGCACGATCTCATGGTCAATGCCCGCCGCGTCGAGCTTCATCCGCTGAATCGTCTGATTGATGCTCGTCTGCGCCCAACGTCGCAAGTCGTTCCTTGTGGGAGAGTTGGAGTGATAAGCGATGGACGTGTCACCATCGTTTCCCGTACCGCCGACAACGCCGGCGCCGATCAGGACGAAAGCAAACAGATCCCCATCGCGCACGCGGTCCGAGAGGCTCAGTGTCAGCTCATCGACACTCCGATCGCCGGGCTCCACGGATTCGAGCAGATAACGCGGTTTGATTTGCTTGGACGGATCCCGCGGATCGAAAACGCCCTCCACGTTGTACTTGCCGGCGGCTTCCAGGAACGGTTCGAAGAGGCGGTTCGTGCGATCGACCACAGCAATCCGTTTGTCGGCGGTGTCGATCTTGTCCTTCACGGCCATTTGGAAAACGATGCTCCCGCCGAGGAACACCGGCATGAGCGCCATGCTGATGATGAACGCCTTGGTTCGGACCGCGGCCTGATACTCGCGAACGGCGACGACGACGACCTTACGCATGCTCGACCTCCATTGCGCGATCCGGGCTCGGCTGCACAGCCTCCGGATCCGCGATTCGCACGAAGACGTCGTGAAGCGACGGGTGGGCGAGCTCGAAGTGCGTGACGCGCCCCCGGTCCATCAGTTGCGACAGCAGCGCCTGCGTGTCCGTCCCGGGTGCCATGCGCAGCTCCTGCAACCTGCCGAAGTCCGTCACTTTTTGCACGCCGTCGATTGCCGACAGATCACAACCGTCCGCGTCGATCCGCACGCGCACAGTGTCCGTACCGTAGGTCGCCTGAATCGATTCGAGCGTTCCGTCGAGGACCTTTCGACCTTTGTAGATCATGAAGATCCGGTCGCACATCTTCTCCGCCACGCCCATGTCATGCGTCGAGAAGATGACCGTCGCCCCGTCGTCGCGCAGGTCGAGCACGGCTTGGCGCATGACGTTGGTGTTCACGGGGTCGAGGCCGGTGAAGGGTTCGTCGAGAATGACCAGCTTCGGCTCGGCCACGACCGTCGCGATGAACTGGACCTTTTGGGCCATGCCCTTGGAAAGCACCTCGATCTTCTTGTCGGCCCACGCGGCAAGGTCCATCCGCGACAGCCAATCGTCGATCCGCGTGCGGCAATCGCGCCGCCCCTTGAGCTCGGCGTAAAAGCGCAGCATGTCGCGGACCTTCATCTTCCTGTAGAGGCCCCGCTCCTCCGGCAGGTAGCCGACGCGATCACTCGCGGCGCCGTAGACTTCCTCCCCGAGCACGACGATGCGCCCGGAGCCCTGGTCCGGGTGGAATATCCGAACGACCATCCGAAGCGTCGTGGTCTTGCCCGATCCGTTGGGACCGATGAAACCGTAGATGCTGCCCTCGGGCACCACCAGCGACAGATCGTCAACGGCCCGCAGTTGGCCGAAGGTCTTGGTGACGTTTTGTATTTCGACGGCGTTCATATACGTGACGACGGCGATCCTAACGGATCGAGAGGCCGCATTGCGGCGCAGAAGTCCGAACCTAGGGCCGTAAGGGAGCGGCTGAAACACTGTTGATCGCTCATCCCCAACCCGCGGGTTTTGGGTTGAAGGCCCGCTAGACCAATTCGACGTGGACGTAACCAATCTCGACCGTCCGAAGTCGACGCGGGCGGGATTCTAGCGTGGGCGGGCGAGCGACGCAATCCGACCCCCGTCCGGACTTGTCGCAACAAGTCACACCGACATACACAACTACCGACAGCCGCTCGTCGGAATCGATGGTTTTCGCCGACGTCCGCCGAGATCGATATGACCGCTTGCTATGGGCACGGGTCGACGTGCGTCGGGTTGGCGAAATAGTCCGCCCCGGCGAAGGCGTCCAGCGTGCTGAGAATATCGTCGAAGTCGACGGTGACGTTCGTTACGACCCCTTCGATGTCCGAGCCGAAGAAACTGCAGGCACCGAAATACGCGTCGGCAAAACCGTCGAGCACGCAGAGCACGTCGTCGAAGTCGACGTTCCCACGCGTGTTGTTCACGTCCGCCCATAGCCACGTCGTAGCCACGGCGACCTCGGACAGCGTGCCGCCCTCTCCCTCCGCGGCAATCATATACGCGGTGTCCGGAATGACCTCCTCGTCGCTGACCGCAACCGTACCCCACTCCGCCGGCGTCAGAAAAACCGGCTCGGCGGCGAGGCGACCGATCGTCTTGCCGTTGATCGTCGTCGGCGTCTGTACGTAGAGCTCGATGCACGCCTCGTCGTCGGACGTCACACGAAGTGCCACGGGCGCGTCACCTGCCGCGGGCGTGACCGCAAGATAGCGAGACCCCACCGCCAGCAAACCGGGCACCGCGGGGGCGTCTTCAAGCACCGTCTCGGCCAAACACCCGACGATGCCCGCTTCGATCGTGAAGTTGTCACCCACCATGAGGCCGACGACCGACTGGCCGACGTTGAGGATGGATCCGTTGTCGGTGACCCCGCTCCCGGCCGAGACGGTCGCGCATTCGAGGGTGAACAAGGGCACGCCGGCCGCGCCGCCGTCGGTGTCGCCGCGCACCGGGCGGAGATTCGCCGCCTCCCGCGGGCTTGGGTTGTCGAGGTCTCTCGGATGAGCGGAGACCGA
>JADFHG010000446.1 GCA_022567365.1 Planctomycetota bacterium
AATAGAGCACAAAGCCGCGCACAGCGCAAATTAGGGAACTGTTAGGTAAAAGGTGAACGCCGGAGAATCCCGGACAGTATTGGCTATTAGCCGGTGCCACACAAGAGGTCGGTGTCACGCAAGACGTCGGTGCCACACAAGAGGTCGCCCTTTTTTGACAAACTGTCTGGAGCACAAGTGACGTCAAACGATCAATACGACTGCATCGTCATCGGCGGCGGACCGGCCGGTGCGACGTGCGCCACGATTCTGGCCGACCACGGGCGGAGGACGCTCGTCCTCGAGCGCGGTCGGTTCCCCCGCTTTCACGTGGGCGAATCGCTCATGCCGCAAACGTATTGGACGTTCAAGCGGCTCGGCGTGCTCGATGCACTGCGGCAATCACACTTCGTACGCAAGGAGAGCGTGCAATTCGTCACCGCGTCGGGCAAGGAATCGCGGCCGTACTACTTCACCGATCGCGATCCGAACGAATGGTCGACGACGTGGCAGGTCCGGCGAGACGAGTTCGACAAGCTGCTCCTCGACAACGCCCGCGCGCACGGAGCGGAGGTGCGCGAAGGGGTCGGTGTGCGAAGGGTTCTATTCGAAGGCGACCGCGCGGTCGGCGTGGCGGTCAGTCCTGCGCCGCGAACCGCGGACGCTTCCGTAGCGACGCCCTCCGGCGCCGAAGAAATCTCCACTGACACGTCGAGCGAAATCCGCGCGAAGGTCGTTGTCGACGCGACGGGTCAGAGCGCCTTGCTCTCCCGCCAGCTTCGCATCATCACGCCCGATCCAAAGCTCAAGAAGGGCGCGATATACGCGCACTATCGCGGCGGACTCCGCGATACGGGACGTGACGAGGGTGCGACACTCGTGCTGCATACGCCGAATCGCGAGGGTTGGTTCTGGTACATACCGCTTCCCGACGACATCGTCAGTGTCGGGGTCATCGGTGATCCGTTGTACTTGTTTCATGGTCGCGGAGACGATCCGGGGGCGACCTTGTCCGAGGAAATCGCCAATTGCCCGGCCGTTCGGCGACGGCTAATTGGCGCCGAGCGTGCGAGCGGCGTCTACGTCACGAGCGACCTTTCCTATCGCGCCGATCGAATGGCCGGCGACGGTTGGGTGCTCGTGGGTGACGCCTTTGGTTTTCTCGATCCGGTATACTCGGCGGGCGTCTTGCTCGCGCTCAAGGGCGGCGAGTTTGCGGCCGACGCGATTCACGACGCGCTCGAGGCGGGCGACGTTTCGGCGGAGCGGTTGGGGAGGTTCGCGCCGGAACTGACAACCGGCTTGCACCGGATGCGGATGCTGGTCCACGCGTTCTACGACAAGGGCCTCAGCTTCGGGGCGTTTTTTCGCGATCACCCCGAGCACCGGGACCGGATGGTCCGCCTGCTCATAGGAGACCTGTTCACCGACGAAATCGACCCGATCTTTGACGACCTCAGGCAATACAGTAACCTACCCGACCCTGTGCCGTTGACCGTGAAGGGTTGACGCGCTGCCGGCGCGGGAGGCACGTTGGCGATCATGAAACGCGCCCGACCGTCCAAGCTGGCCGAGTCGACGATTCGTCGGTGACGGGTTGGCGCGGCGACGAACCGAAAGATCGCCACGGGGCGCGCGGCCAAACGGAGACAATCGACCCATGAGACGACTCGTCTACGGTCTGATCATCCTGCTGGCCGTGCTCCATCAGGACTTCTGGTGGTGGGACACGGCCGAGCCGCTCGTGCTCGGGTTCGTTCCGATCGGTCTCGCGTTTCACGCCGGGATTTCGGTCGCCGCGGCGGTGCTTTGGGCGCTCGCGGTCAAGTATTGTTGGCCGGCTGACGTGGACGCATTGGATACGGTCGCGGATCAGCCGGAGGGCGGCGAGTAATGGGCGCGATTACGGTATGGATCATCGGCGCATACCTTCTCGTGCTGCTCGCGTTGGGTTTGGTGAGCAACCGGTGGTTCCGCGGCACCTCTGCGGATTATTTTCTCGCGTCGCGTTCGATCGGTCCGTTCCTTCTGGTCATGTCGCTGTTCGGCACGACGATGACGGCGTTCGCACTTGTCGGCAGCAGCGGCGAGGCGTTCAAGTCCGGCATCGGCGTCTACGGAAAACTGGCCTCGTCGTCGGGTATCATACACTCGGCCTGCTTCTTCCTGATCGGGATCAAGCTCTGGTCGTTCGGCAAGCGCCACGGCTATGTCACTCAGATACAGTTCTTCCGCGACCGGTTCGAGTCGGACAAACTCGGTCTCTTGCTGTTTCCGATTCTCGTCGGACTGGTGATTCCGTACTTGCTGATCGGCGTGATGAGCTCGGGCACGGTGATTCAAAACGTCACGCGCGGCGCGTTCGCGGAGGCGTTTCCGGCGACCAACGGCGGCATTCCGTTTTGGCTCGGGTCGGGCGTCATCTGCGTGGTCGTGCTGATCTATGTTTTCTTCGGCGGGGTGCGCGGTACGGCGTGGGCGAACGCGATGCAGACGATGGTGTTCATCGTGCTTGGGTTCGTCACGTTCTTTTTCATCGCCGACAAGCTCGGCGGGGTCAAACACGCGACCGAAATGGTGCAGGAGTACAACCCGACCAAGCTCCAGCGCGGCGCCGGCGATGAAGACCGCGAATACTACGAGCAAAAACTGGCGGCCTACGAGGCGGATCCGAAGGGTGCCGTCATCAAACCGAGCGAACCGAAGGGGATGACGCAACTCCATTTCTTGAGTTATATGTTCATTCCGCTCAGCGTCGGGATGTTTCCCCACTTGTTCCAACATTGGCTGACGGCAAAATCCGCGAGGAGCTTCCGCCTCGCCATCATCGCCCATCCCATCTTGATCATGATCGTCTGGGTGCCGTGCGTCTTGCTCGGTGTCTGGGCGACGTCGGCCGTGATCGACGGGAAGCCGTTAATCCCGCCAAACTTCTCGAACCCCAACGCGGTGCTTGCGGTCATGGTCGGGAAACTAACCGGCAAGGTGCTCGGCGGGCTGCTGACCGCGGGCATTTTGGCCGCCATCATGTCCAGCCTGGACTCGCAGTTTCTTTGCATCGGCAGCATCTTCACACACGATATCGCCGCGCACTACGTCGCGAAAGATCGGCTCAGCGACCGAACCAAGGTCGTCATCGGTCGGGCGTTCGTCATCGCGATCGTAATCGTGACGTATCTTCTGGCGATCAAGATGCAGGGGACACGCGGGGTGTTCACGCTGGGCGTCTGGTGTTTCAGCGGGTTCGCCGCGTTATTTCCCCTAGTGTTCGCGGCCGTCTATTGGCGGCGCGTGACCAAAGCCGGCGCCTACGCGTCGGTCATCACGATGGCCGTTACCTGGGTTTGGTTGTTCGCCCAATCGGACTACGGAGGGAATCGTGAGTATTTGTTTATGGGAATGATGCCGGTGGCGACGATCATTGCGGCCTCGACGCTCGCTCTGGTGCTCGTTTCGTTAGCGACAAGACCGCCGTCGGCGGCGACGCTGGCCAAGTTTTTCGCCGATTAGAGCAGAGTTCCCTATTGTGTAGCGGCCGCCCCCCGTGGCGGCCGTAGGACGGCGATAGCGGTTTCAAGAGCCATGTTCGCCACTGGTTGGTGGCTACCCGGAGTTTCTAGCCGGCCGCCAGGAC
>JADFHG010000447.1 GCA_022567365.1 Planctomycetota bacterium
CCGCGAGCACGTGCGCGCTTCGCACTCTCGTACGACAACGGATCAACGAGCGCTTACCGTTTGTGCGAATTCGTTCGACCACGGTCAGGCCCGTCTCGTCGGTACGACGCGGCGCAGCCGACGTACGACGTTTGGGACGAACGTCGCGACCCCGCGAGCGGCCGTGCTCGGCGCCGATGGAAACGCGAGGCGCTTTCAGACGCCCGGTGACGACCGCCACGTAGTCGGTCTCGACACTGCCCGTCTTGATGCCCGTTCCGATGTGTTTGGCAAAGGCGGCATCTTTCGCGAGCAAGAGAACGCCGGATTCCCTGCCGCTGATGCGATTGCACACGAAGAACGACTCACCGCGCCCGCGGTGGGCCGCGAGGAAGTGGATGAATCCACGTTCCGCGCGCTCCGACGTCTGCGGGCAATCAAGCCCCGGCGGCTTGGCGATCGCGAGGAGGCGATCATCCTCGTAGATGATCGGCAATAGGTTATCGAGGAAACTGTAATCAGCCATTGGTGTTGATGGTGGTTCGGTGCGCGTTCGCGCGGGTTCCCTGCGCCGTCACGCATTTTCGCCGTGGGTGCTGTTTCCGTCTGGTCGGGATTGGACAAAGCTTAACCGCACCCTGTCCTTGACGACACCCGGAAACTTCAAGACGCGGTTGTGCATGACGACGTAGATGCCGGGGGGCACGAGGCGGATCGCGAGGAGAGACTCGGTCACGTTCTGCGCCGCATCGGAATCGCGAAACTCGTAGGGTCGCATCGCACCCGTCAGGACCACCGGGACACGCGGGGTGCCGAGCCTTCTGTATAGTAACTCTCCAGTGACGGGCAACGTATCCGTACCGTGCGCTACGATAACCCCGTCGTGCTCCGCGGCGGCATGCACCACCGTGGTCGCGATGAGGTCGCGATCGTTGTCCGTCAGATCGATCGAATCTTTGGTGAGAATATTCTTGCACGTCAGTTGGAGATCGGGGATGCGCAGCCCAGCCAGGATCAAATCGATGACTGGCCGCGTGTTTTGTAGCGAGCCGTCGGACTCGTTGTACGTCTTGGCGATCGTACCGCCTGTCGTGATTACTGCAATGTTCACTGCAATCGCCTCCCGTTCCGCGATGGCCGTGCCCCGACCATTCGCCTGTGGTCGGGATACGGCATGACGCTGAGTCAAATGTAGGGGCTCGCCATGCTCGAGACAATCTTCAGGGCAGCGGATCCACCGAAAGCCCGATAAAACGGATGCGCCCGCGCGCGCCGACTATTCCAGGGTCGTCTACCGCGCACGACGCCCGAACGTGCTTCGTCGGGCTTGGGACGCCGAATCTGCCTCGCCCGAAACCGCACCCGGCTCGCGACTGCGAAGAACTCACGTGCGGGACTCGTATAATATGGTACACGTACGTTTCGTGGTGAAAGATGCCCGGTACGGTGCGGACAATCGTATAATAGACCGGACGAACGCCGGCGCGGCTGCAGACGCAACGTGCCA
Source organism: Planctomycetota bacterium (assembly GCA_022567365.1). Lineage (GTDB taxonomy): Bacteria > Planctomycetota > Phycisphaerae > UBA1845 > UBA1845 > JADFHG01. The sequence continues at coordinate 1,487 of JADFHG010000447.1, forward strand.
TTCGGCAACCGTGCAACGTGCACTAGTGCATCGCCACGCATAGACTCGCGGGTTGGGCGGCGGCCCAAATCCGAACCGCGACCGTAAGGGAGCGGACGTTGCGATGCCTATAGTTCAACGCCAACCCGCAAGTTTTGGGTTGGCGGCACACTAGGATTGGAAGACAAACGGCGATGGACTGGGATGCGCTAAGAGACGAGTTCCCGATCACGCGGAACTACAATTTCCAAAACCACGCGGCCGTCGCACCCGTATGCCGACGGGCGGCCGACGCGGCGCGGGAGTACTTCGCGCATTCCGAGCAATACGGCTACCTGAACGGCGGCTTCTACAAGCGCGCCGACCGGGTTCGTGCCCGACTCGCCGAGTTGATGGGCGGCAATCCCGACGAAGTCACCTTCATCAAGAACACCAGCGAGGGTTTGAGCCTCGTGGCGAACGGTCTGACGTGGAGCACCGGCGACAACGTCGTGATCAGCAACGCCGAGTTCCCGGCGAACGTATATCCCTGGCAGGCCCTGCGTTCGCGGGGCGTGCAGGTTCGGATGGTGCTCGAGGAGGACGGGCGGATTCCCATCGAGCAGGTCATCGAGATGATCGACAGCCGCACGCGCGTCGTCGCCATTTCCTCCGTGCAGTTCGCCAGCGGGTTTCGCACCGACCTCGCGACCCTGGGGCAATATTGCCAGAGCAAGGGCGTGCTCCTCTGCGTCGATGCGATTCAATCGCTCGGCGTCCTGCCGATCGACGTGGAAGCCATGGGCATCGACTTTCTTGCCGCCGATGGGCACAAGTGGCTTTGCGCGCCCGAAGGCGCCGGGATCTTCTACGTCCGCAAGCAGCTCCAAGGGCACCTCAAACCGACCAGCATCGGCTGGATGTCCGTCAAGGAGCCGTGGAACTTCAGCAAGTACAATTTCGAATTCGCCGATTCCGCGAAACGATACGACTCGGGCAGCTACAATCTTCCGGGCATCTTCGCCCTGGGGGCCGCCGTCGATCTCGTGTTCGAGATCGGCATCGAGAAAATAGCGAACCGTATCCTCACGCTCACCGATCGCCTCGTCGCCGGTTTGAAGGACAAAGGCTACCGAATCGTCAGCTCGCGCGCGCCGACGGAGGCGAGCGGAATCGTGGCGTTCACATCGGACATCCACGACCACGAGACCATTCAGCGCCACCTGCAAACCGAGCATCGCATCGTGATCGCCGTGCGCTCGGGTCGCCTGCGGGCAAGCCCCCATATGTACAACACCGAGCGCGAGATCGACCAACTCGTCGAGACGCTCCCAAAGCATTGACGTCGCGAAACGCGGCCAGAGCAGAGTTTCTCGATCGTGTGACGCCCGGAATCGTGCGGCAGCCGCCCCCCGTGGCGGCCAAAAACCAACGTGGCTCTTCGGTCTTTCGCACGCTTCGCAAAACAGCCAACCCCCGAGCGAGCTGCCGGAAGCTAACATCCGTCGCGGAACGGCCGCGACTTCGGCAGCGAGAACGGTCACGTCTTCGGCAACGATCGGTAGCGACCCGTCGCCTATGCACACACAACGATGGCATTCATAAAGTACGGCTGACTCACCCTCGATCAATCGCCCAGCCGAGTTCCGGATGCCAAGTGCGGGCGCCGTCCTCAGCCGAGACTTGGCCTCCACCATGGTTCGTGCTAGGATGCGCCGCTTTGAGCGACCGGGCGACTGGCGAAGCCAACTTGACGGCTGGCGAAGCAGGCTTAATGGCCGGTTGCGGCTGGACGAATATAAGATCCGATTCCAAGAAGGATGGGTGCAGCGAATGCCACGACCAAGCAAGACGTTCAAACGTCAGAAGATCAACGCCTCGATCGCGTACAAGCGCGGTGAGAAGGCTGAGGCGTACAAGCTTTGGGAGGAAGCCGCCAAGGGTCTCAAGGAATTGCGGCAGAAGAAAAGTACCCGCCACCAGGCAAAGGAAAGCACGCCGGACGAGTCCTAACAGCCTGTTGAAGAAGTGTTGTCCACCCGAGTTCGTAGCGTCCGCCCCCCGTGGCGGACGTAGGAAGGCGATAGCGGATTCGAAAACCACGTCCGCCACAGGGGGCGGACGCTACGCGGACTTCTTC
>JADFHG010000448.1 GCA_022567365.1 Planctomycetota bacterium
GGCCGAGTTTCTTCGCGACGCCCGCGCGGGGATCGCGTTTACCGGCGCCGGCATCAGCACGGAAAGCGGCATTCCCGATTTTCGCAGCCCCGGCGGCGTATGGTCGCGCAACCAACCCATCATGTACGACGAGTTTCTCCGGTCGCGCGAGGCCCGCGAGCGGTATTGGCGCCAGCGCGTCGAGATATACCAGGACTTTGCCCGCGCGGAACCGAACGACGGACACACCTGCGTCGCACGGCTCGAACAGCGCGGCGTGCTCGCGGGCGTCATTACCCAGAACATCGACGGTCTTCATCAACTCGCGGGTAGCAAGCGGATCCTGGAATTGCACGGTACCGCGCGGATCGTCGCCTGTGTCGCCTGTGGAAAGGAATGGTCGCCCGAAGCGGTCCATGCGATGATTGACGCCGGCGATGCCGCGCCGGATTGCGATGCGTGCGGAAGCCCGCTCAAATCCAAAACCATTTCGTTCGGGCAGGCCATGCCGCGGGAGGTGATGCGGGAGGCGCACGAGCTGGCCATCAAGTCCGATGTGTTTCTCGCGATGGGATCCTCGCTCGTCGTCCAACCGGCCGCATCGCTGCCGCTCGCCGCCCAAGAGGCCGGTGCGACGTTGGTGATCATCAACCGGACCGAAACGCCGTTGGACGAAGCGGCCGACCTCGTGATCCGCGAGCCGATCGGAGAGACCATGCGACGCGCACTCGACTTGCTCGACCGAAAAGAAGGCGCCGGACCCGCCGACGGCGTTTGACCCACTGGAAATACGGTCCCAAACACCTCATTAAAATGCAGGGGCCGAAGATCGACGAATCAGTCAATGACCGCGCACAATCGTGCAATGCCCGCAGGTCTTGCAGCATTGCGCGAGCTGACGCACGCGGCTCCGGGGGCATCGCGCGGGCTGAAGCACGCGGCTCGGGGGACACCGCGCGGGCTTCAAGCACGCGGCTCGGTCTCCCGGCAAGAGCGTACGAATCGCCTAGTCCGGTAGCGAAACACCGTTGCCACAGGGCGGACCGGGTATTTTGCCGCATCCGAGGTTGAGGATATCGATCGTCCGCAGGATGTCGTTGGCGTTGGTCATTTCGCTTCGGTCGACGTCCGTTTGATACTCGGCGAGGGGATCGATGGCGCCGTTCAGGTGGTCAATGAGTTCCAGGATGTCGTTCGCGTTGCTGATCCTGTCGTTGCTCACATCCGCGGGCAAATAGCCGATGCGAGTGCTCGTGCCGCTGGGCACGTGCGTGATCGTCGTCCAATGCGTACGCGGGATCATCGAGTCGAAAGTGAGAAGAAGCGTGTCTCCGTCAGGCTCGACCGAGGCGACCGCCGGCACGGTAATGTCATCCGGATCGACGGTGATCGTGAAATCACCCGGAGCCACGATCTGCGCGTCGCCGTCGAATGTGAGCTCGATCGAATCCCATCCGGCAAGATCGCCTCCACCGGGAACCGTCGGCTGCCGCGCATCGATGGCGTTGTTCGGCGGATCGCTGGAGACGATCATGACCGGTGCGACGTCGCCAAGCACCTCGAACTCATGCGTCTCTCCGGTGCCCATGTTGTCGTTGAAATCGAACGCGGTCACCCAATATGCGACCTGCGAACCGAACGGCTGCCCGGGAAGCTCGCCGCGATACACCTGTCCACCGCTGTACTTCATCAAAACGGTCTGTTCCTCGCCACCGTCGACCGTGTAATTGAGAAAAATGCCCTTGTCGAAGAAGTTTCGGTCCGAGGTCATCTGATCGAGAATGTTCGCACGAACGACGTACGGCCCGAGATCGTCCTTTGTGTCGTCGAGTTGCTCGGTCTTGACGATCCACGGCGCAATGTTGTCGGCGGGTCCGTTGTTGATGTAGATCCGGTTCTGGAAGTTGCCCGATTCGCCCTGGCCGGTGACGATGTCGAACTTGCCGTTGCCGGTCAGGTCCGCGACCATGATATCGAGCGTCGAATCGGTCTGCAACGATATGACGCCCGACGTCAGTGTCAGTATCCCGTTGCCGTCGTTGTTGTAGAACCGCTCCGACGATCCGCCCAGCGCGCCGACGAGCAAGTCGAGATCGCCGTCCATGTCGTAGTCGATGAACTTGCTATCGTTGTCGTCGGTGCTCGGGTTGTTCGGGATTTGGGACGACGCATCGGTGTACGAGCCGAACCCGTTGTTCTTGAAGAGTTTCTCCTGGCTCCCGGGACCGGCGTTGACACCGAGCAGGTCGAGGTCGCCGTCACCGTCGATGTCGGCGAAGTCGTATGAATAACAGGAACTGTCGCCGGGTATGTTGTTGATCTGCACAAACACGCCCGTACCCGTGTTGCGGTACAACCGGCTGTTGTTCGTCCCGGTGCTGGCGGTACGAATATCGATGCTGAAGTCGTTGTTGATGTCGCCGAAGATGCAGTCCATGTTGTTGCACACGCTGCCGATCGGGAAGTTGGTTGAGGTGATATCGGTATAGAAACCGCTCCCGTCATTCTCGTAGAGACGGTATTGGCCGCAGGTGAACCGACTCGTCGTCCCACTCGTGAAGAACACGTCGAGGTCGCCGTCGTTATCGATGTCGCCGAACTGGCCGCGCGAACTGGCCAACGTAATAGGCGGGAGCCGCTCGGCGCCCTCGCTCGTGAAGAAGCCCTCGCCATCGTTGATCAGAAGACCCGGGAGCTTGTTGAAATCCTGCGCGAGAAGGATGTCGAGGTCGCCGTCGTTGTCGCAGTCGCCGAGTTCAACGCCCCGGTAGTTACCGGCATGGCCGCCCGTTCGTGCGTCGGTCTCGTCCGTGAAGAAGCCGGCGCCGTTGTTGATAAACACCCGCACCTTTTGCGGCGGACCGGGGGATCCGAAATTCCCGCCGTTGCCGAAGATTATGTCGAGATCGCCGTCACCGTCGATATCACCGATGGTGAGCTGGTTCGTATACTCCGTCGGATTCGGGCTCGGAAACCTGGTCGACGTTTCCTGAATAAACTGCTGCCCAAACGCGACCGAAACCGGCCCGAACACGCAGACGGCCACGCACGCCCTCCGAATCCAACCCCAATCCGAACGCCGTTCGACAAACCGCGTCGTACGGCTGGTCACATGCATATCGATCACGTTCATATCCACCATGGATACTCCTCAATCAGAATAAAACCAGGAAATCCTCCCCCCCAGTGGGAGTGTCGGGAGCGCTGGCCCCCCCCGCCACAATGATTGTACCAGGATTACCCTGCCGAACCAATGTCCGATAGCGTCCTCCCGCCACACCGATGGGGTGATTGTACCAGCAGCGCCGGGCCGGGATGATGGTTATCCGGTGTTGCCAGGCCCATGTACGGAGCTACGTGCCGTTTGATACCAACGCTATACGTCTCGCGTGGTCGCTCAAGATTCGGAGCCCGCCAAGCGGCGTAACGCGAGTTTCGCGCCGATCCGCGGGGGCGCTGCCGTCAGTCTTGCCTTTCAGGGTTCAGGCGCGGAGACCAGGCCTCGAACCCATCGGCTGCCGTGCGGCCCGGCAAGGCAAGACGTCTCACCGGAACGCCGGCCCTCCCGTCGACGCGCACTCAAT
>JADFHG010000449.1 GCA_022567365.1 Planctomycetota bacterium
TCGTTCGTGCTTCATTATCTCACCTTGTCAATCGTTCCGGTGCCGAGGCAACCTAGTGCCCTGTCACGGGTGATTCGAGGGGTAGTCCCGATGGGTGGCCCACCTCTTCAGAGGTGGGGGACACGAATGGTCCGCCGATTCGCCGACCAGCCGGCTTGCCGGTCCCCCACGGCTAAAGCCCATGGGCCACCCAACCCCTCCGTTGATGGCTGACGAATCACTGGAGCGGACGTTCGATTTCGATTCAACGGGTTCTCGCCGGCTCGTGCGTCCGCTCAACCGACCTCGCGGTGCTGAAAAGCGATGAGCCCGACGCATAGGATACCGACGGTCCAGGCGACGGCGTAGGCGCCCACCAAGGCGATATACGCACCACCCACGGCGGTCTCGGCGCTCTCGGCGATCAGCCCGTCAATGATCCAAAACACACCGATATTGGGCACGGCGCGGTAGGCCCAGGCCGCTAGCCGGGATTCGGCTTCGTACTGCCCGAACAGGCTGTCGGTCATGACGCCGAGGGCAATGGTGACCGTGCAGATGACCAAAGTCATGACCTGCCCGAACCGCGTGGCGGCGGCGAGGGCGACCGCGGTGGTGACCATCAAGACCAGGAGGATCAGCAGCGCGGCCACGATCACCTGCCCCCCGACGAAGTTGCTCGCAAAGGGGATCGGCTCGAAATGCTCATCAAAAAAAGCGACAAGCACCACACCGATCGTCAGCAGGACCACGGTAAGCCCGACCGCGGTCGTCGGGAACTCCCTGCCGTAAAAGAGGTTACAGAAAGCGGCGGACACGAGTGCCACGAGCACCGCGCCCACGCCGAAGACCAGCACCGGGGCATCCCACGGATCGGAGGTGTTCTCGAACACGCCGTTGCGCATACAAAGCACGAAAACGAGGAACCCAATGTAAAATGCCAGCGTAAGTGCTGCAAAGAGACCGACGAATTTCCCCAGAAGGAAGAGCGGACGCCCCACGGGCTTCGAAACGACGGTCATAACGGTCTTGTTTTCGATTTCGCGGGTCAAGACCCCGGTCGCGCAAAAGGCGGCCAAGAACAATCCGCTGAGCAGGAGCGTAGAGAGTTCAATATCGAGGAGGAGTTTGTTGTCGTCGCTGAACGTGAAGGCCGACAGGGCGACGTTGAGGACGAGAACAAGCGAGGTCGCGATCAGCCCGACTCCATACACGGGCTGTCGGACGGTCTCGATGAACGTGACCCGAGCAATGGCAATCAACCGACTGAACATACGCTGTCCTTTTCCCCGTGCCTCGCCAGCCCGCGCCCAGACATCGGCCGTTCTCGGGCTCGACTTGGCATTTGGCGGGGGGCATTGTATTGTGCCGCCACCTTTTGGCCAACGCCGGGCGGCGCTTCGATCAACAGTGAATACGCCGGGTGGGCGTGTCGGGTTCAACCGAGCACAATGCTAGCTAGCGAAGATCAATGACGGATTCTCCTACGAATACAGCGGATCGCCGTGGGTCTGTAGTCGCCGTCTTCGGACTCGTCGTCCAATTGGCGGCTACGGTGTGCCTGTTCGGGGTCGCCCTCGCCTCCAGTTCGCAGGTAGTCGCGGCACTCTTTAGGTTTTCATTGGTCGGTCTGCCGATTTGGGTCGTGCTCATACTCGTCTTTCGCCAGCAACGGCGAGTCCAGGCGGAGGCGCTCGAAACGGCCGAGTTGAAGCGCGCGCGCGAGTCCGGGGGAGCGGCGGCGATCTTCGAACTGGACGATGAAGGGCTGCTACTCGAGCAGAACCGTTTGCGGTGGCTGACGAAGTGGTTCCTACCGGCGGTCACCGTAATCGTTTCGCTCGCCCTGCTGATCGGTCAATTCGTCGGTTGGGGTTGGGATCTCGATGCTGCGTTCGCGAAGGACGGGCTTTTGCGGACGCAGGAGCCGACGCTCTGGGTGTGGTTCGTGGTGGGAGCGGGCTTTCTGTGTTTCCTTTTCGCCCGGTATACGCTCGCCCTCGCCAAGCTTCCTCATTGGGAGCTCCTGCACGGGGGGGCGACCATTCTCGCCGGCATCTCCGTGGGCTGTCTCGGCTTGGCCGTGGCGATGGCCATGTCCTCCGCGATCAATTGGACGGAACCGCTCTTTGCCTACGTCTGCCGCGTGGCCATGGTCCTGTTGGGGATCGAGCTGGCGGTCAACTTCGCACTTGATTTCTACCGCCCTCGAACACCCGGCGAGTTTCAGCGTCCGTCGTTCGACAGCCGGTTGCTCGGGCTGTTCACCGAACCGGGCGGGATCGCCAAGTCGATCGCCGACACGATCAACTACCAGTTCGGATTCGAGGTGAGCAAGACGTGGTTCTACCGCCTCTTGCAGCGTTGGATGCTTCCGCTCATCGCGATGACGCTGCTCACGGTGTTGCTGTTGACCAGCGTGGTGATCGTTTCGGCCGATGAGAAAGTCGTGATCGAACGACTCGGGCGCGAGCCGACGGCCGTTTTGGGTCCCGGCATACACTTCAAGCGCCCCTTCCCCTTCGACCTCGTCTATCGGGCGCCCGCTCGCCGCATCAGCGAGGTCGTCATCGGCGAGGCGACCGAAATAGAGGAAGACAGCGACCACGAAAAGGCGATCCTGTGGACCGAGGAGCATGACTTCGTCCCTGAGATGATGCTCCTGGTTGCGTCGCCGGAATTGGTTGAACTCTCCGCCGGTTCGGCCTCTGCGGGGGGCACGTCCGCACGAAGCTCCAAGAGCGTGGCGGCGAGCCTCTTGCTGGTGTCGGTTCCGATCCAATACAGGATCAAGGATACGGACCAGGCCACGCGGAACTTTCTCTACAAATACGACGATCCGGAGAAGCTGCTGGTGGGTATCGCATACCAACACCTATCCGACTATGCGGCCGGCGTGGACGTCGATAGTCTCATGGGATCGGGTCGTGCTCGGTTCAACAAGGAACTGCGTGCGGGGATCCAGCGTCGCGCCGACGAAATGGAATTAGGCATCGAGATCGTCTTCGTGGGACTGCTCGGGGCCCATCCGCCGGCCAAAGACGAGGTCGCGAAGTCGTTCCAGTCGGTCGTTTCCGCGAAGCTCCAGAAGGAAGCGACGATTGCGACGGCCAGGGGGTTGCGCGACAGGATCCTGACGGACGTCGCGGGCAGTGTCGAGCGGGCTGAAGCGTTGGACGAGGCGATTCGGATCGCGGAGGGCTTCGCGACGGCTGACGAGGTTGACGCGGATGCGCTCCGTGAGGCGAGAACACGCGTCGAGGATCTTCTGATCGGTAATGCGAAACTGGGGATCGCGCCGTCGACGGGGCACGCGGCGGAGGAGATCGCCAACGCCAAGGCGGAACAGTCGCGTTTGGTCAGTGAAGAACAGGCCAAGGTCCGCGCGTTTGTCGCGGACGTGGCGGCGTATGGCGCGGCACCGGACCTCTACCGCAACCGCAAGATCCTGGAGCTCTACGACGGGCTCGATCTTGTCCGCAAGATCGTCATCGTTGGTGATCCGTCGAAGGTCATCATCGAAATCGATATGGAAGAGATAGGCGGTTTTGATACCGTCCTGCGCGAAGCCGCGGGGGGCTGAC
>JADFHG010000450.1 GCA_022567365.1 Planctomycetota bacterium
GGCGCCGCGCCGAAGATCATGCGGCGCATGCCGCTTCCATCGTCCGATCGCACGAATCGGGGGTGCGGTTCTTCAAACGTGCCCATGACGCCTCATCCGGCGACGAACGGATGTTGCCGGCGACCCTGGTTGAGACCTGCGGGCACGTCGTCGAAGCAGCGACACCGCTCACGGACGTCGGCGCGATGAGAAAGCGGCTGGCGGACGCACCCGGCAGGGAGGAAATCTCGAGGCACATCGCCGAAGCAAAGGCGGCGACGACCAAGGCACTCACGGCCCTGGCCGCACGGAGGCGGCGGTAGCGGGACGTCGCTTGCCCCAGCCGGGGGGGGCTGGGCTTGCAGGCTTTCCCCAGCCGGGGGCGGCTGGGCTACAGGCACCTACTGTGGCACACCCGCCCTCGGGTGTGAACTGGTCCGATGCATCCCCGAGTGTGAACCGACCCGTCCGACCGGTTTGCTCTATCCACGCAAGATACCGCTCACTCGATCCACGCCCCCGTGAAGTTCGTCTGGAGCAGACTGAAATCGAACCCATCGACGTCCCCGTCGAGATCCACGTCGGCCGATTCGCACCCGGCGATCGGGGGTACGCCGGGACCGCTCATGCAGCCCACAAACAGCGAATGGTCATCCAGATCAGTGTCCCCGTCGCGGTCGATATCGCCGATGAATGACCTGTTGATCGTCGCCATGACGTCGATCACGCCGTAGCCGCGAACGAAGAGCGGGTCGAACGTCTGGTTCACCAGATAGTCGGCCGCGGTCTGAAACAGGGCCGATCGAATCTGCGCGACCGTCCAATTTGGATGAGCCTGCACGATTAGCGCCGCCGCGGACGCTACCAGCGGCGTGGAAAGCGAGGTCCCGCTGGCCGTTCGGTAGTCGAGGTCGTCTGCCGGTTCGACCGTCCACGTGCCGACGCCGCGGGCGAGAACCTCCGGCTTGACGCGCCCGTCCGCCGAGGGGCCGTCGCTGCTAAAATTGGCGATGTCGCCGTTCGACCACACCGCGCCACAAGTCAGCACCTGCAGCGCGTCGGCCGGGGCATGCAAGCTCCACGTGGCGGGGTCGTCGTCATGGCCCGCGTTGCCCGCGGCCGTACAACACACAACCCCGTTGCCCGTGGCGATGTTCACCGCGATCGTCGATACCGCCGTGAGTCCGTCATAGTCCTCTTGATTCCAAAAATTGTAACTAAGCGAGCTGGTGGCGACGTCGCCGCCGTTCTCCTCGATCCACTGGAGGCCCGCGGCATAGTAGTCTTCCTCGATGGGCGTTTCGCTGGAGATGTCCTCGGTCTTGGCCAGGTAGAACGAGGCGTCATAGGCGCCGCCGACGAGCACGTTGGGCTTGTATCCGCCGATGGTCCCGAGGATCAGCGTGCCGTGATAGTACTGACCGTCCGGGTCGCCGGGCTCGATACCGGTATCGGAATCGTCGTTGATGACGTCCCATTCGCCGAGAACGTTGAGGGGATGCCCCGGTTCGTTGAATGCCTCGTGCGTTCGGGTGAAGCCGGTGTCCAAAATGCCGATGATCACACCCGCCCCGGTGTACCCGGCATCGTGAACCGCCGGTATGTTGATCTGCAGAAGTTGTTCCGACGAGAATCCGTAGAAACCGCCGGCCACACCGCCCTCTCCCCGCGCGGGCGTCGGATCAACCCGCTTGCCCCGCGCGACCGGCTTGATGAAGCGAACGTAGGGCAACGCGGCAATAGCCTCGATCTGCGCTATCGTGGCATCGACGCTGACGGCGCAAAGCCACCTGTTCTTGGTCCGCAGATGGGCGCCCGTCGCCGCAACCGAGGCGACGTAGGCGGTAGGAAGCGGAACGTCATGATGATCGAAAAGACCCGGGAGCGTACGCCGAAGCGCCCGCCTCTTCTTCGCGGCCGAGGAGTATCGATCAGCGACATCGGCAAGGGCCTTCTCATATGCTTCAGCCGAGACGATCGCCTTATCGGTAAAGAAGACCCACACCGGCACGCGATCACCGTCGAGGAGGTTCGCGGCGAGCACCACGCTCGGATCGACGACCGGATCGTGACGGGGTTGATGAAAAAGGGAGACCTCGGCGGCCTGGGCCGTCGCGAGACAAGCAAGGATCGGTGCGAAAGACAAGAAGAATCGACGCATGATGAACCCCCGTGACGCACTCAATTGAGGAACGGTCCGCCCTGACGCTATCGGCGGCAGCCTTCGTTTGTGGGTCGATTGACGCGGTTATCGGCCGACGCGGACCGGCGCATGGCACCCACAGCACACCGCCATGATAACAACCCCCGGGGTCGATTTCAAAGCGAATCGACCGCGGGGGAGCGTCCTTGGGTCCGCGACAGTTCCGCCGGTTGACGATCAGCATGCCAGGAAAGCGGTGGGAAGCGGCGCGCAGGGTCTGATCGGGAAGGCGAGACCCAATCGAGAGGGCGAGGCTCCTGCCGAGCCGCCCGTTGCGATGTAAGGTTCCGAATCGGCTCAGCGGGAGCCTCGCCGTCCCCGGGCGCCACGTCCGCCCGTTGAACCCGCAACTTCCATGATCGGTGACGCACCAGCCGCTATTTCGATCGACGGCTATTCGTCGAAGGCGCGGACGAGGATGGTGTCGTTCTGTCCGCCGAATCCGAAACTGTTTGAAAGTGCGATCCGAATCGGCATCGGTCGGGCCTTGTTGGGGACGTAGTCAAGATCGCATCGCGGGTCGGGTGTTTCGTAATTGATGGTCGGCGGTGCGACGTCGTCGCGAATGGCGAGGACGCACGTGATTAGTTCGACGGCCCCCGCCGCGGCGATGAGATGTCCGACCATGCTTTTGACACTGCTGATCGCGACGCTGTCGGCATGCGATCCCAGAAACGTTCGAACCGCGAGCGTCTCAATCTTGTCGTTTTCTTCGGTGCCCGTACCGTGCGCGGAGATGTAGTCGATGTCGCCCGGCGTGAGACCGGCTTCAGCGATCGCACCGTGCATGGCGGCAATGGCGCCGCGACCGTTCTCGTGGATATCGGTAATCCTAAACGCGTCCGCGGTGGAACCATAGCCGACGATTTCGGCCAGGATTCTCGCCCCGCGCTGGCGGGCGAACTCGAGTTCTTCGAGTATGACCATGCCCGCGCCTTCGCCCAGCACGAATCCGTCGCGCGTACGGTCGAACGGGCGCGACGCGGTTTGGTAGCTGTCGTTTCGCGTAGAAAGTGCCGTGAGGCGATTGAACCCCGTGACCCCGAGCGGGTGAATCATGCTGTGTGTACCGCCCGAGATCATCACGTCCGCGTCGCCATATCGAATCAATTCGGTGGCTTGCCCGATTGCCTGCGTGCTGGCCGCGCATGCCGTCAGCGTGTTGAAGTTGGGGCCTTCCGCGTTGAAGTGGACCGCGAGATGGGCGGCCGCCATGTGCGGTTCTTGTTCTCGCTGATGGACGGGATCGAGAATCTCGAGCGCGAGCTTCGCCCATCGGACGGTGTCCAGCGCGGTCGACTCCCCGGCCTCGTTGCGACATCCGGCGATTGCGGCGCGCACGAACGGCTCGAAGTTGATCGGCCCCTC
>JADFHG010000451.1 GCA_022567365.1 Planctomycetota bacterium
AATCGTCGAGGATGAAGATCGGTTCGCTGGCATCGACGGTTGCTCCTATTGCTTTGGGGCTCTTTTACGTAGGGTCTTGCGTTTCTCGTTGCCGGCTTGCTCGCGTACGTCAACCGCACCGGTCGGCGGGGTGAAAGCACCGGCCGCCACGGGGAGCGGCCGCTACTCGCCGAGAAACTCTTCCGGACGGCGCAGCACGATGTCGTTTCGCTTTCGGAGGCGCTCGATAAACCAATACTTGTGAGCCGCCCCGAACGTGATCAGGAATCGCTTCCCTTCGTACTTGTGCGCACCGAGCGCGCGGGTAATCAGGGCGTAGTGTGCGGTGTTGATATTGTCCCAACCGCCAGGTCCGAGATCCTCATTGAACAAGCGATTGTAGGGTTCGATGCCGCGTTTGATAATCGCGTCGTAGCGATCCGTGTGAATCGCGCGCGGATCGTCCTCCATGCCTTCCTTCTCGAGCCGGCGATCCATCTCCTTCTCGGCGCGGTCCACCTCGGCCGACTCCAGAGGCCTCGTCATTGTCCATTGCTCGAGCTTCTCTCGCCGGTCGTCGGACATTGCCTTTGTCCAACCCGCGCATGGTATGATCTCGAATCGCATCTCTTCTTGAAGAGGAAAGATCGCCTCCACGTATTCCGGAAAACGGCGAACGCGCGGTTCGGCGACGGTCCCGGTTTTCCTGAACTCATCCATGGCGGTCTCGAACCGGTCCGGCGGGATTTCGCAGAGAATGTAGTCGGGGTTGATCTTGCGGACGTAATCCTGAATCACCTCGATTCCATACAGCGGACGGGTGCGGTGCTCGCCGTGAATCATGCCCATGACGATGACTTCGCCCTTCGGGCCGGATTGGGCGGCTCCGGGCGTGGAGGCACAACCGGCCACCAGTAGAAGCGCGGGCGCGATCCGGAAGCTCCCGGTGCGCACGGTCGTCCACGAACCACTCTTGTTCCTCTTCATCGCATGTCCAAGAAGTGGGTCGAGAACGGATTCCCGACCCACCCGCAACGCTTATCGTTCCGTTTCGCGCGCCCCTCCCGATGCACGGTAGCGCATCGCCTCAGTAGTCGTCGCGCCGCTCACCGTTGGATTCGAGTTCGCCCATCGGCCCGGAATACTTGCCCTCGATCTTGTCGCCCTTGACGACGCCCGTGTAGCTGAGTTCCTGACCCGGCCCCATGGATCGCGTGAACGAGAGCGTCGTGCCGTCGAAGGAAACACCGCTCAACTCCAACTCGCGGCCCATGCTCGCCCAGACTCCCGTGAGTTTTTCGTCCTTGAAGGAAAGCGTCATCACCGCGTCGATTTTCTGCCCGCCGAACTCCGTCGCCATTTCCCACCGGCCGGTGATTCGTTTCGCGGCCTCCGGATCGATCTTCGCGGCCTCGGCCTCGTCTTTCTCGATCGGGGCTTTCGGATCCGTGCTGATCCGCGTTCCGTTCGAATCGAGCGTACCCATTTCGCCGGTGAACTGTCCGTCGATCTCGTCTCCGTCGATCGTACCCTCATACTTGAAGACCATGTCCCGCATCATCGTCCGTTCGAACGTGAGCTTGTCGCCCTTTAGCGTGAGTTTCTCCATTTCGACGTCGTCGCCGCGACTCGTCGTCCACGTGCCGACGAGGAAGCCGTCGTCGAGGCGGATGGCCATACCCGACTCGAACTCCCGGTCCCGCATCGTGGTCTTCATCGTCCACCTGCCGACCGCCAGTTTGGCGGCGTCGCGCGTCACACGTCTGGCCTGGCGATCTCTTGCGTTTTGGCGGGCGCCCTCGACAAGACCCTTGAACTCGTCGGTCTCACGGATTGATTTGAAGTCGTCATCCTGAAGGATGTGCTCGGCGTCTTCCCAACCCGCGTTGACGGTTTTCTCGAGCCATTCGATCCCCTTGTCCTGCGAGCCGACAAGACAGTACATGCAGGCGACGTTGTACATGTGCGCGCTGCTCTTGGGTTCGGCCTCGCTGATCTTCTTGGCGATCTTCAGCGCCTTGTCGTAGTCGCCGCGCTCGTAGACTATCGAGAGTTCGCCCTGGGCTTCGCCGACGTCGTATTCGTCTGCGGGGATTGCGATCTCCGGCTCCGTGCCCGTCCGTTTGTATTCCGCGAGCCAGTCCTGCGTGTTGTCGAGCGCCGGCTTGAAGCCGAACGGTCCGCGCTTGCCCGCGACGCCGAGCTTGCCGTCTTTGCGTATGAGGAAGATCCGGTCGGGATGGCCGTGGTACATCCCATCCACGGTGTCGTCCATGTCGTCGATCAGGCACGGGATGGAGAGCTTCTTGTCTTTCGTGAGGCGGTTCGCCACACTGCACCGTTCGCCGTATGTCTTGTGCTCCTTGATCCCGAGTTCCTTGGCATACGGGACGGGACGTCGCCCGTCTTCCGCGTGTGCTTCACTGATGTAGACGATGAAAAACTCGGCGATGTCCTTATAGTCTTGATACATCTGCTCCATTTCGCCAACCTGGCGAAGGAAGGGCGGTCACGTGTAGCTGCCGAAGAACAGGATCACGGGGCGTTTGTCGCGGAATGTCGCCAGCGACACCTTCTTCTCGCTATCGAGCACCTTCAGCGTGAAACCGGGTGCCTCCTCGCCGGTCTTTGGGGCGTCGTCACTACCGCCGCGACGGGCGCCGCCTCGCCTTCCCTGCCCCGGTCCGCGGCGTTCGCCTCTTCGCCGCCCCTCGCGTCGCTCCTGCAGGTAGGAGTTCATCATCCGCCCCACGTCGTAGTCGCGGGCTTTCATGCGATCGACCACATCGGTGCGAGCCTCGGAACCGGCGACGTCGCGATACCACGCCTCCGCCATGATCTTCATGCCGCGTGCATTCGGGTGCACGCCGTCGTCGTCGAAGGCATCCGGGTACGCGGCCTTTGTGGGCGTCCATACATCCGGACCTTCGAAAATGAAATCGTGGCCTCGCTCCAACAGCGCCGCGAGCGCCAGCCGCTCGTTGCCCACCTCGGGTTCGATTGGCTTCTTGTAGATGTGCATGCCGAAACGCACCTGCTCGATACCGTGTCCGTTCAATCGCTTCGCGAGCTTCTCCATCGCGTCGGCCCCGATCTCGATGCCCGTGCGATCGTTCGCCGAGCTGATCGGTCCTCGCTGGGTCCGCGTGAACTGGAGTGAGGTCTGGCAGAGCGCGACGGCGGGCTGCGGTGCATCGCCGCGCAACCGGGCGTCGGCGCCGAAGTAGTCCGTCAACATGGCCCCGACGGTCTTCTTGTAGTCATCGCTGCCGGGCTCGGCGATCCAGGTTTCGACCGGCGAACCGCCGACGACGGCGTTGAGAACGTGGTATACACGTGTGTCGCCGGCATGTTCATCCAGCATGTCCTGAAGCATGTCGGGCCATGCATAGGACGTCGAATACCCGACGATCAGAAACGACTTCTCTTTCCCGTCGAGTAGGGTCTCGGCCGCCGCCACCCCCACCCCCGCGTGGCAAAACGCCACAATGTAGAGCCAAACCCACGGTCCGACCCGGCGATCAGTATCGTCCATCTGTTTCTTCCTTTACGTTGGTCCAAGGTTTC
>JADFHG010000011.1 GCA_022567365.1 Planctomycetota bacterium
CCATGGTCCGTATCCGTACCGCCGCTACCGTCGTCACCGTCACCGATACCGTTACGGTTGCCGTTGTTGTCGTCCTCCGAGGCGGGATCGGTGGCATTGTCCGCCTTGGGTGATTCCGCTTCGGGGGATTCGCTGTCGCCTGCCGGGCTTATCCCGACAATGTCGTCGAACGAGATGTCCTCATCCGTTGCTTCGTCGGCGGAATCGGGCGTGACTCCACCGAACCGGTATACACCGTCGGTTTCCTCGTCTTGGGTAGACGGCGGCATAGACGTCGGCGCAGACGAGGGGGTCGACGGCGGCTCGATCGATTCTGCCGCGCGGTCTTCGATCGCGTCGGTCGCAACTGGCGGCGGTTCCGCTTCGATCGCGCTACTCAATTCATAAGAACCGATATTCCGGTCGATGCCGATAGCGACATTGTCCGCATTTTCCGGTCCGGCGCGACCAATGGGTACGACATCATCGGACCGCTTCGGATCTCCACCGCCACCGGTGTCGCTTGGTGGCATCGCTGGTGCGGGCGTTTCACCCGTGGCGGCTTCCATAGCCGGAGGCACCACGGGCGGTCGCTTGCGGGCGCACCACCACAGCCAGATCGTAAGCACGGCGAACGGGAAGATGGCGAGCCCATCCCACCATTTTTCGTTCAATCGCCAGCGCACCCATGTCCCGGTGGCGCTCATCTTCGTCCAAAGCCAAGGCGCGAGATGGTTCGGCAGGACCGATTGTTCGCGCCATTTCTCGAAGTCCTTGCCCTCCTCGGGTTCGCCGAAGGTCTCACCCATGACCCACCGTCGCTTTGGTCCGTCGTCGGACTCGGATTGTGCGTCTTGGGCGGGTGGGTCCGACCCCGCATCGCCGGTTGCCGCAACCGAGCGCTCGTCGCCGTCGCCGCCGCCGGCGGGTTCGTTTGACGATGGTTCGGTGGTATCCGTCGCCGATTCCGGTTCGCCCGTTTCGAGGTCGGGGCTCTCGGCACCCGTGTCGTCGATCTGATAGTAGACCTTCTGATACGCCGAATCCGGCTGTTTCAGCGGGTTGAACCAATGCGGGTCGCCGAAGCCGGCCGCGATGAGTGCGGCCACACCCGCTAGGAATACGCCCATGATCCCGGTGCCCGCGACGAGTCCCGATGCGGTGAGGATTCCGGGATCGTGCTCTTTCGCCTGTTTCTTGCGTCGCTCGACGAGCCATCGGATGATCCCGCCGGCCATGATCGGTGTGGACAGCTCGAGCGGCAGGTATAGCCCAACGGCAAACGGAAGGGCGGGCAAACCGAGCATCTCGATGATCACCGCCGCCGCACCGCCCATCATGATCAGGATCCAGGGGATCTCTCCGCCAAGCACACCCTGAACGAGGATCGCCATGATGTTGGCCTGCGGAGCACGCAGCGGTTCCGGGTGTTCGGGGGTTTCCACGAACCCGTATGTACTGTTGAGGAGCATGAGCACGCCGGCGATGACCGCGACGGCGCTAAACACGCCGAGCATCTCGCCGATCTGCTGCTTCCACGGGGTGGCCTTGACCAGGAAACCGGTCTTCAGATCCTGCGAGCAGTCTCCGGCGATACAGATCGCGATGCAGATGATGGCGCCGACGGAAATGCACGTCACGCGGAGGGTCGTGAGTTCCGCCTCGGTGATGTCTGTTGCGTCGCCAATGACGAAGAAGCGGTACACCAGCGCCGTCGCAAGCAGCGAGGCGATGGTCATCCCCGATGCGGGGTTCGACGAGCTACCCACCAGCCCGACGAGGCGCGACGAGACCGTGACGAAGAAGAACGCGAAGACCAACACCGCAACGGTCCCGACGTGCCCGAGATTGATCCCCTCGTACCGCCACATGGCATACCCGAGACCGCCGAGGATGAGCACGAGCAGGGGGAACGGCAGATCCCTGTCGGTCCGATCGCCGGTTCGCTTGCTGCGCCCGAACACGCCTCGCACGACGTGCATGAACGATGAGAGGATTGTCGGAAAGCTCTTGAACAGCGAGATCAGTCCGCCGATGGCGACGGCGCCGGCCCCGACGTATCGGATGTATTTCTCCCAGATGTCGTCCGAATCCATTTCGGATATGAGGGCATCTGCTGGAAACACGGGAGACGCAGCCCCTTCGCCAAAGTGGCCGATGGCCGGTATCAGAATAAACCACCCGAGCACCGCTCCGCCGAGCATATACGCAGCGATTCGCGGACCCAGAATGTATCCGACACCGAGAAGCGCCGGGGAGCTGTCAAGGGAAGCCTTCGTCTTGAGCGTGTCCAACTTGTATTGGGCAGTGTCGGCCCAGCAGCCGATTCCGGTGAACAGTTGGTAGACCGCCCCGACGATCGCCCCCCAGACGACCGACTTCGCGCCGGCACCGCCTCGTTCACCCGATTCGAGCACCTCCGCGCACGCCACGCCTTCGGGAAACGGCAGCACGCCGTGCTCCTTTACGATGAGCACGCGGCGAAGCGGCACCATGAAGCACACGCCCAGCAGACCGCCTATACCGCCCCACATCATCATTTTGAGCATGCCCGGGTCGTAGCCCATGATGAACAGGGCGGGGAGGGTGAAGATCATGCCGGCCGCCAGCCCCTCGCCGGCCGACCCGATCGTCTGTACCATGTTGTTCTCGAGGATCGAACCGCGCTTGAGCAGCACGCGCATGATGAGCATCGAGATCACGGCGGCCGGTATCGACGCGCTGATCGTCATGCCGACCTTGAGCCCGACGAACGTGTTGGCCGCGGCCAGCACCGCGCCGATGACGACACCCAGGATGATGGCTAACCAGGAGAGTTCTCGCATGACGGGTCGGTCCTATCGCGTTGGACAATCGAATCGGCCGAATCGCCTGGCCCACGCCAATCGTGCCGGCGATTCGGCCTGCCACTATACGCCGGAGATGGAGCCTTGAACACCGAACCTTGCTCAACCCACCATCCCACCGGACACGTTCCGACACAGGTGCTTTCCGAACGGTCTGCGTGCGGGGGTGAGCCGCGAATGAAATCGGGGGAGTCAGAGGACGAGGCGGCGGGGTTCCGTCGCGCCCGCGCGATTTGACACGACCAATCGAGGCGGCGATCCTCAATGCAACGGGCGAATGGACAAGAAGCCCCGGACAGGAGACGCGCTGATGCTCACGAGAAACACGTTCTTCGTACGGGAACACGTGGCGCTGATCAAACTCACCGGCGCCTACGACATCCTCGATCCCGAAACGCAAGCGATCATCGGCATCGCGCGCGACGAGCCGCCCGCTTGGGCGAAGTACCTGAGGCTCTTCGTCAACAGGAAGTTCCTGCCCACCGTCGTCAACGTCTACGAGTCCGAAGACCAGCCGCCGCTGTTTTCGATCCAAAAGCCGTTCTCGCTGCTCCGGTCAAAGGTGACGGTCATCGATGGATCGGGCACACCCTTCGGATACTTTGTGAGCAAGCTGTTTTCGTTCGGGGGCGGGTTCTTCGTCTATGACATGGAGGACCGGCAGGTCGCGGAGATCAAAGGCGATTGGAAGGGCTGGAATTTCAAGTTCATCTCCGTCGATAACGTGGAGATCGGCACCGTCACAAAGAAGTGGGCCGGTATCGGCAAGGAACTCTTCACCTCCGCCGACAGCTACATCATTTCGCTGTCTGACGGCGTCGCGGAGAACGAGGCCGTCAAGATGCTTCTGCTGGCGGCGGGTCTGGCGATCGACATCGTGTTCAAGGGGCGCAAGTGAGCGCACGGTCCGGCGCTTGGGCGTGACAACGCCCGGGTGGTTCGGTACAGTCCGGCAGCATGAACGAAGGCAAGAAAATCCGCCTGACCGACTACGCCAGTTGTGCCGGGTGAGCCGGCAAGCTCCCGCTGGGAGCGACCGCGCAGGTGCTGCGCGATTTGCCGAAGCAGACCGATCCCAAACTCCTTGTCGGGACCGACCACTTCGACGACGCGGGGGTCTACCGGCTCGATGCGGAGACGGCGCTGGTCGTGACGCTCGACTTCTTCCCGCCGCTGGTGGATGATCCATACGAGTTTGGTCGCATCGCCGCGGCCAACAGTCTTTCCGATATTTACGCGATGGGGGCTAAGCCCCTTTGCGCGCTCAACATCGTCGGCTTTCCGGACAAGGATCTCCCCGTGTCGATACTGGGCGAGATACTGCGCGGCGGCAGCGAACGTGTGACCGCGGCCGGCGCCGTCATCGCCGGCGGCCATACCGTCCGTGATACGGAGATCAAGTACGGCCTGTCCGTAACCGGGGTCGTGCATCCGGATCGCGTGCTGACCAACGGCGGCGCCGTCGTCGGCGACGCCCTCGTCTTGACCAAGCCGATCGGCAGCGGCGTGCTCACGTCGGCCGCGAAAAACGGGACCATCCCGGAAGCCGACCTGGCCGAGGTCATCGACGTCATGACCGACCTGAACGCCGGGGCATGCGAAGCCATGCTCGAAGTGGGGGTCCACGCGGTGACCGACGTTACGGGCTTCGGTCTCGTCGGCCACGCCCGGGAGATGGCGGGCGCCGGCGATGTGACGATTTCCATCGACGCGGCCGCCGTGCCCTTGCTTGCCCAGACGTTGGAGCTCGCCGCCAAGGGAATCCTGACGCGCGCCCACAAGTCGAATCTCGAATTCCTCGGCGACCGGTTCGAGGCGAAGAACGTGGACGAAACGCTCGTCGGGGTTCTCGCTGATGCGCAGACGTCCGGGGGCTTGCTGATAGCGGTCGCGCCGGATCGGGCGGATCGGCTGATCGATGCCTTGCGTGCCCGGCGGACCCGGGCGGCGGCCGTGGTCGGCGAGGTGACGGCGCCCTCGGGGAAATCCGTGATCCTCCGGTGAGGGGCATCCCCGCTTGCCAGATCGGTTTGCGTGACCAACAATTCATGGAATGACAATCGCCGAACAAGAGGACGTCCAAGCATTGATCGCGCTCGCCAAGTCCGAGGATCTCGGCGGCGGCGACATCTCGGCGGATCTGCTCGCCGACCGGGATGAACAGGGCGAGTTTCGACTCGTCGCCCGCGAGGCTGGGGTCTTCGCGGGTCGCGAGATCGCCGGCGCCGTCCTCGCTGCGTACCACGACGACATCGCACTCGAGTGGACCGATGCGGGGGTCGACGGATCGGCGGTGAGCGAACGCGATCCTTCGTTGGCCGTGCTGCGCGGCCCCGTTGGACCGATTCTCTCCGCCGAACGCGTGCTGCTCAATTTTCTCCAAAGGCTTTCAGCCATCGCCACATTGACGCGCCGATATGTGGACGCGGTCGCCGGGACAAGCGCGGCGATTTTCGATACGCGCAAGACGACGCCGGGATGGCGAACCTTGGAGAAGTATGCAGTGCGCTGCGGCGGGGGGCGCAATCACCGGTTCGGTCTCTACGACGCGGTACTGATCAAGGACAATCACCTGGCCGGAATCGCTCCGGCAAGACTCGCGAGCGCCGTTTTCGACATGTTGAACGCCCTGTCGCAGGCGCCGCGTCGGCCCTCCTTCGTCGAGGTCGAGGTGGACACCCTCGAGCAGCTCGAGGCGCTGCTTGCGGTAGTGGGCATCGACGTGATCTTGCTCGACAATTTTTCGCCCGAGCGCCTGCGCGACGCGGTGGCCATGCGCGACGCGTTCGGCTTGGCCGGCAAGGTCGCGCTCGAGGCATCCGGCGGGGTCGATCTGGATTCGGTGCGCGCGATCGCGGAGACGGGCGTCGAGCGAATTTCGGTCGGCGCGATCACGCACTCGGCCGCCGCGCTCGACCTGTCGTTGGAGCGGTGCTGATGGCCGGAGGATTGTACGGCTTCCCGGCCGACTACGCGCTGTGGTGGCTCGCGTTTGCTTCACTTCTTGTCCATACGTGGTGCTTCTTCCGGTTCTATCCGGGCAAGCAGCGCCCGCGGATGAAGCTCGTTGTGGGCAACGGCATGGTCACGTTGTGCCTGCTCGGAGCCGTCGCGCTCTCGGCGGAGACGTACCTGCGCTTCCTCAGCGTGGGTACCGATTCGTTCGGGATGACGTCGGCGTCGGACCGGTGGTTCACGCTGCACGTGGACCTGAACTCGCAACGTGTGCGTGATGCAGAGTGGGTCGTACAGAAGCCGGCCGACGTTCGGAGAATCGCGTTCGTGGGCGATTCGTTCACCTACGGGTGGGGCGTCGAGCGCGTGGAGGATCGCTTCACCAACCGTATCGCCGCGAGGTTCGACGATGCCCCGGCAGGGAAAATCGAAGTCATGAACGTGGCGATGCCGGGGTGGGACACGGGCGATCAGATCCCGGCGATCAACGACATGATCGATCGGTACGGCGTGGATGAGATCGTCCTCTGTTACGTCGCCAACGACATCGAACGACTCATTCCAATCCAAGGCGGGATTGACCCGACGGAGCCGCCGAAACCCCGATGGTTCAACGTGACGGGTTCGGCGCTGGTGGAGTACCTTTTCTATCGTGTGTATGCGCCGCATTCTCCGACGGTTAGCGGCTATCACGATTGGCTCGCGGACGCATACGACGACCGGGATCTGATGCGGCGACAACAGGATCGCCTTGGGGTGATTATCAAAAAGTGCCGCGACGAAGGCGTTACGCTTCGCGTTGCCTTGATGCCGTATATTCGCATCGGCGGTACACGTTTGAAACCGACGAACCTGCACAAGCGGCTGGCGACGTTCTTCGAAACGAACGGCGTGCAAGTCGTGGATTTGCTGCCGGTGCTCGTTGGGCAAGACACCGCCGAACTCGTCGTGAACGCGCACGACGCGCATCCCAACGCCCGCGCGCATGAACTGTTTGCGGATACGATCTGGCGAGCCTTCTACGCCGGTGATTCGCCGTAGCAGCCAGTTGAAAAGCCTGTGGAACCGACTTGCTAGTGGGTCAAACACCGCTGGTGGCCCGAAAACGACCGACTGGAAAGTCGGTCCCACAAAACATCCTGTTTCTCAACACGCAGATAACAGTGATCATCGCGCGCCCTACGGTCGGTCGTTTCTGAAGAGCGGCGTCCGTTTGACGCTAAGACTTCGTGTGACTAACCTCGATCGCGATGCCCGATGAACCCCTCGACCACGTCCATGCGCCGTCCGCACTGCACGAACGCCGGGAGCGCGTGTTCCTGCTGTTCGCGGGCATCTTCCTCGGCTCGATGGTCATGCTCAACATTCTGGGCATCACCCGGTTCATCCACATCGGCCCGCTCGCGTTGGCCGTCGGTGTCCTGCCTTATCCGTTGACGTTTCTTTGCACCGACTTTATCAGCGAGTTCTATGGGCGGCGCCGCGCGAATTACGTTGTGTTCATCGGATTGCTGCTCAACGGTTTGGTGCTGGGGTTCCTCTGGCTGGGGCACTGGGTGCCCAGTGTGTCGGCGGATCAGCAACCCCCCTGGCAAGTGCTTACCCTGGCGAAACCGCTGGTGTTGCCGTTCGGCGGAGAGGTCAGCGAGATCGAGCTCTTCGAGATTCTCTTTCGATGTACCCGCAGCGCTGTCGTGGCATCGATGGTTGCCTATTTGGCCGCACAGTTTTGCGACGTGTATCTGTTTCACTTTTGGAAGCGGTTGACGAAGGGCCGACACCTTTGGCTCCGCAACAACGGTTCGACCATGATCTCGCAGCTCGTGGACGCCACCGCCGTGATCTTCATCACCTTCTGGGCGTCCTATCGGAGCGGTGACAAGTCGCTTTCGGACTTGTTCGAGCTGGTCGGCAGCAACTATTTGTTCAAACTCACCGTGGCGGCGGTCGACACGATCCCGTTCTACATCGGTGTTGCATTCCTGAGGCGTTACCTGCGGATCGATCCGAGGAAGGGGTACGGGACCAACGGATAGGCCATGTGTGGGCGGCAATCGAGGGGCGCTCGTGGGATGCAGAGCACCAAATCGTAGAACGGGGCACGCGACGTGCTGTGGTTTTTCGAGCGCATGTGGGCCGTTCTTCGGGATCATAGTTGCCGCCGGCCCACCGCACCTTAAACTGCGAGGCGACGCGCCGGCGGTTGTCGTGCTGGAGAATCGGAGACGCGATCCGACTGTTGGAGAGTAACGATGATGAATTGTGGTTGGGCATGGATGGCTTCGGCGGTGATGACGGTGTGCGCTGCGGCCGGTGCGGACGAGCGCGTCGGCGGTGGCGCCGTGCAGGCTCCGGTCGGCGAAGAAACGAAGTTCCTGTCAAACATCACGCAGCTCACCGGCACGGACATGGGTCTCCTGAAGGCGGGCGAGGCCTATTTCTCGCCCGACGCCAAGATGGTCATCTTTCAAGCGTTTCCGGTCGGCGCATCCGAGTACCAGATCTATACGCTGGAACTCGCAACGCGCAAGCTGCGCATGGTCAGCACGGGAAAGGGGGCGTGTACCTGCGCCCACTTCAGACCCGACGGCAAGAAGATCATCTTTGCCTCGACCCACCTCGACCCCGACATCGGCAAGCCGAAGGACAAGGACGCCGGCGGGGGCTATCGTTGGTTCTTTCACGAGCACATGGATATATTCGAGGCCAATATCGACGGCTCGAACCTGCGGCGCCTCACCGATGTCCTCGGATATGACGCCGAGGGAACGTACTCGCCCGACGGCAAACACATCGTGTTTACCTCGCAGCGTGACGGCGATCTGGAGATTTACGTGATGGACGCCGATGGCCGAAATCAGCGGAGAATCACGAACGGCAAGGGATACGACGGCGGCCCGTTCTTTTCGCCCGATGGTTCGCGGATCCTCTACCGCGGCGACCGGCGCGGCGACGGGAAGATGAACCTCCAGATTCGCGTGGTGAACAAAGACGGTTCCAACGACCGCGCGCTGACCGACAATCCGATCTTCAATTGGTGTCCGTACTGGCACCCCAGCGGAAAGTATTTCATCTTCACACAGGTCAACCACGAGGCATGGTCCACCGGCAAGGCCCCGAACTACGACCTTTTTCTGATGACACCAGATGGCAGCAAAACGCAGCGGATCACGTTCGATTCCCAATTCGACGGATTGCCTGTCTTCAGCGCCGACGGTGAACGCATGATGTGGACGTCGAAACGGGGTCCGCTCGCCGAATCTCAGGTGTTCATGGCCGATTTCAAACCCCCGGCCGAATTTCCTTGACGCGATTCGAAGTCGCGCGATCGGGATGACGCAGCGTCCACCGGTCTGACATGACCGGTCGGCGTCGTATTGCCGAGCTGCGGGCCTGAAGCCCGCGCGGTCTTCCCGTGCTCGCGCACCGAGGCGAGTCGATGGTACGCCCTCACTCCGTTCCAACGATCGTCTTGGGTCACGCCGACCTCGGCGAATGCGCCGGGAGGAAGCCGTTAGCAGCCCGTTGAAAAAGTGTGGCACGGGCTAATAGCCCGTCTTATCACCGGCTATTAGCCGATGCCACACCTGTTTTCACTGGTTGAAAACCGGTGCCGTACATACAGATCAGCGTTTTTCAACAGGCTGCTAACCTCTTGCCATGCCTACGGCGGCGCCCGCCTGCCGGCCCTGGTTCTTCCGTCCAATGGATCCCTCCGGGGCCTCCGCATCAGCTTCTGGCAATGTGGGCAAACCGGTCCCTCGCCGGCGGGTGCCCAATCGCCGTCGCCGATTCGAAACCGTCCGGGGACGGCAACGCCCGCGGGATCGATCTCGATCCGCACGGCCACTTCGATCGAACCGTGCTTTACGCAGTCATATCGATCGACGATCTCCGCTTCGGCGGCGCACCTCGGACAGTGGCGTGGGGACAACTGTCCCTTGGCCCTGAATCGGTGTCCCGTCGCACATTTCCAGTCAAGATCGACGTCGGCCAGACCGCGGACGACCGGCGGCGGAGGGGGCTCGGTCTGCCACATGTGCCAAGCCGTGTAGACCACAAATGCGGAGATCACCGCGACGATCAAGCTCACAACGGCCGGCTTTCGGCTATGGGGCTCGATCACCCTGACGGTACGGCGTTTCGGCCTGGCGTGGTTCACGATTGGTGGTGAAGGGAACTACTCGACGATTGCCGTTGGACCTGTCCACCAGTAGAGTCGTTTGTGGGCAAAGGAATAATGCGGGATCTCGACGTAGTTGCAGATTGTGCAGCCGCCCACCGCGCATCCCTCATAGTAGGCCTGGATCGGCGTTGCGATTGTGTTTCTCGTTTCCACATCGCGAACCACCCCGCTGATCGTCAGCATGTTGATGCCGTCGCCGTGCCTTGTCGTAACCCACGGCACTCCGGAGCCGAAGGTCAGCGGGTCGAAACCGTCATCCCAAAGCAGCAGGCTGCCGTTGCGAGGCGGCCCCGTCGCCGGCGCTGGTTCCGAGGACTGGCCCTGAGCCACGTCCGGACCGAGGTCGGCCACAAGGATCGTGTCGTGCGGGCGCGTCGGCTGAATGCGACGGTTCGCGAGACTGCCGTCGCCGGCGCTGACAAGAAAGCCGTTGATCCCGTAGCTCGCGAGGCCGGCGAGTGCCGCGCTGTCACTATAGTCTTCAACCTTGGCCATGCGGAAGCGAAACGGGTCTTCAGGACAGGTCAGCGCCGTCAGGTCGTCGATGTAGTTCGGGTACAGGCGCGCAAACCACGGCGGAAGCGCGGCGTCCTCCTCGGCGCCGTCAGGCGGCAACACGTTTGGCAACCACCCATCGTTGTCGTCCCGATACATTTCGAGACCGAGATAAATCTGGTGAAGATTGTGTTTGCAAACGGTGGACGAGGCCATCTGGATAGAGCGGCGCATCGACGGGATGAGCACCAAGATCATGATCACGATGATCGCGATCGAAATGATGACTTCGATCATCGTGAACGCCGACCGTGGCGACGGCACGTGACGTTGCGAGGGATGTCTCAGTGTTGCACTTTCCGTACGACGCATGGTCCGATCCAATATGTAGGTTACACCGTTCCGGTATAATAGGCAACAACTTTCGACGGTTATTGCAGAGATTTCAACTAATTCCGGTTTTTTGCAATCGCACAATGTGTGGTAGCGGCGCTATCCGAATCGCCTCCGTTGCACGCTTTGCACCGGCCGGGTATCCTCGTATCCTAACGGCCTGTTGAAAAACGTGCGGCACGGGCCTGGCACCGGTACAGCCGCCCCGCCAGCGGCTTCGCCCGTTGCCGGCCAGCTCGCTGGCCAGCCCGTGTTTTCACCGGCAAGATGCCGGCCACACCCAGGATTTGACTTCTTCAACGGGCTGCTACGGTATCGCGTTACGCTCGTTCGCGTTGGATAACGGGAGTGCCAATCATGGCCACATTGAATTCACGGGTAAGCGAAGAGCTATTGCCCTTCGTGCGCCAGCCCGGGCAGTACATCGGCAGAGAGATTAATCAACTTGTACGTGATGGGGACTGGGAACGTGCCGACGTTCGCGTCGCAGTGGCGTTTCCCGATGCCTACACGATTGGCATGAGCCATCTCGGCTGCCAGATTCTCTACTGGTTGATCAACCACACCGACGGCTGCTGCGCCGAGCGCGTCTTTTGCCCATGGTTGGATGCGGAGCGCGTCATGCGCGCCAAGGGGATTGAACTCTTCACCTGGGATACCAGGCAGCCCGTGAAGGACGCCGACATACTCGCCATCTCGCTTCAATACGAGATGGCCTTTACCAACGTCCTGATGGTGCTCGATCTTGCGGGGATACCCCTCCGCAGCGCCGAGCGCGACGACACACACCCCTTGATCATTGCCGGCGGACCCCAGGCCGACAACCCGGAACCGATGGCCCCCTTCCTCGACCTGATCGTGCTCGGAGACGGTGAGACCTCGATGGCCGCCATCCTAGACTTCTACCGGGAGATGAAGGCGTCGGGTGTGCCACGGCGAGACATGATCCTCGAAATGGCCCGGCGATTCGAGTGGATCTACGCCCCGTCGCTCTACGACGTCGGGTATCGAGATGACGGGACCATCGCACGGATCACCCCGACCGATCCGACCGTCCCATCGCGCATCGAGCGCGCTCAGACACCGGACTTCGAAAACGCGCCCTTTCCCGTGAGGCCGATCGTCCCGTTCGTCGAGGTCGTCCACGATCGCATCGCGATCGAGATCATGCGCGGCTGTCCGCAACGATGCCGCTTTTGCCACGCAGGCTATACGAAGCGACCGCTCCGGCTCCGCTCCGTCGATCGCATCCTCGAAATGGCCGACGAAATGTACGCGGCCACCGGCATGAACGAACTCGGTCTGCTCTCGCTTTCAACGGCCGACTACCCCGACTTGACCGATCTGGCTGCTCGTGCGAACGAGCGAATGGCGCCGCGCGGCGTGAACATTTCGTTCCCGTCGTTGCGCGTCGATAAGATGCTCGGCAAGATACCATGGATGGCAAACTCGGTGCGCAAGGGGGGCCTTACGATCGCAGTGGAGGCTGCGAACGACGACATGCGGGCGGCCATTCGCAAGCACGTCACCGATGGGGATCTTCTCGACGGCGTTCGCGAGGCGTTCGAGGCCGGTTGGCGGCGGGTCAAGCTGTACTACATGGCGGGCTTTCCCGGAGAACGCTCCGAGGACATTGACGCCATCGTCGATCTGAGTCGCAAGGTCAGCGAGGTCCGGCGGTCCATCGGCAAGGGACCGGCACTCGTCACGGTGTCGGTCGGTTGGCTCGTCCCCAAGCCCTACACACCCTTCCAATGGGCCGCGCAGCCGCGTGCGGAATATTTCCACGACGTCCGTCGGCAGCTTGCCGCGCGTTTGGCGACGTTTCAACGACGAGGCAAGAAAGGCCCACTGAGGATCAAGACGCATTCGGTCGAGCGGTCGATTCTCGAGGGCGTCTTCGCGCGTGGGGATCGACGATTGGCCGACGTGGTTGAACATGCCTATCGCGGCGGCGCCCGCTTCGACGGTTGGGACGAGTGCTTCAATGCGTCGCTCTGGTCGGCCGCCTTCGATGCTTGCAGCGTCGATCCGGACTTCTACGCCCACCGCGAACGAGACCCGGACGAGGTGTTCCCGTGGGACCATCTCCACGGCGGAGCGCCGAACGACTACTTGCGCAAACAGTATGACGACGTGTTCCTCAAGATCGGGCTTAAGCCCGTGTCGTTGGACCAAAGTCCGGCGGACGCGTTACCCCGCACCGATCGAACGGAATATGTTCCGCTCGTCGTCGGTTGACCTGCGGACGATTCGACCAATTGCACCGGCCCGACTCCATCTAGTGCCTTGTCATGGATGATTCGAGAGGTAGTCCCGATGGGTGAGTCTTGAGACATAGTCCATATGAATATGTCTCAAAGCCGAACGGTACTGCCGTATGTCTGCCAAGGACTTGTGCCGATATGCCCCCGAGCAGTCGCGCGCGGGATTTCGCAAGCTCGACTATTTACGGGCAAATCGCCGCGAGTGTCACCGTAAGTCCTTGTCACTCAGGCGGTAGTGCCATTCCTTCCTCACCCCTTTGATCCCTTTGATCTTTAGTTGGACACCGGCTCTTTCCTGCATTTCCGTACTTTTCTTGACAGGCATCGCTCCGATTTGCCGTCTCTATGAATTACCGAGGACGCTCGATCGGTTTCGTGTGGGTCAGTCCATGCTGGTTGGAGATTGAAACGCATGAAAGCGATGCATCGTGTCGGACTTGTGGTTCTTGCCACCGCATATGCCGTCGGGCCGGCGTTGGCCTCGGACGGCGGTGATCCGCGGCGGATCAATTTCACGCTCCCCTTCAAGAAGGCCATGGCAAAGGCCAAGGCCGAGAACCGGTTGTTGTTCTTGAAGCCGATCTACGGGGGCGTCGACGAGATCGGGGCCCGCGACTATCGCGCGGGAAATTGGTGACCGGCCGGTGATGCATTGCGGGCCGTGTCGCTCGTACAGGAATCTCTGATAGACGTTCTCAATCGCCGCTTCGTCAGTTGCCATTACAACGCGTCCCCCGGGGTCGGCTACGACGCAGACGCCGCCGCTTTGGCTGAGAAGATCAAGGAGTCGGGCAAGTCGTTGCAATACGGGGGCATTCTCACGCCGGACGGCGAGCTGGTGGTCTCGTTCGGCCTCGATAGGGACGAATTTCACCAGGCACTCAAGACGTCGCTCGAGAAGCACCCCGAATACGCGGGCATGTCGGATGACGAAGAGAGGATCATCCGCCGTGCGAATAAGCGGCCCAGCGACGTGGATGCCCAGTTTGACGCCATCGCGCTGTACGCGCAGATCCTCCAGTTCGGCAAGGCCAACCGGCTTTTGGATGGTCTTCTGGCTCGCAAGCTGTCGTCCGGCGACGCGGCTCGGGCGCGCTACCTGAAAGGGCACTTCGCCCTGATCGATCTGGACAATCGCGATGAGGAGACGGTGCGGTCCGAGTTCGCGACCATCAAGGACGTGCCCGAGGAGTTGGCCGACGACATCGCGATGGATTTGATGGAACTCGACGTCGAGCTGACGCCGGTTCCGGGGTTCTTCACCGGCTGGCGCTTCGAGGAAGGCCGCGATCTGGCGGCGACTCGCAAAGAGCTCGAGAAGTGGATCAAACGAGCCCCCGACAGCAACCGCATCGGGCAGATGCACTTCCTACTCGGCCTGGCCCGCATGAACGACGGCGACAAGAAGGGCGCCGACCAGGTCTGGAGCAAGCACTTCAACGACTACCCCGAAGACCGCTTCGCCCTGCTCAGTCGAATTCATCACACCGACTATCAGTTCTCACCCTATGGCCAAGGGGTGGTCGTCATCCAGAGGACCGGCGACGATCCCGAGTCCGCCGAGATGTTCAAGAACATGAAGAAGATGGGCGACGGAAAGTCCGGCATATTCGGCAACATCATCATCCAGGGCGGCGAGAATCTCGATGAAGAGACCAGGAAGAAGTTGATCGCACAACTCACGAAGCAATTCAGCGAGCAGCACGCAAAGGAACTCCAGCAGAAGCAGGACGAGAAGAGCAGTGGAAAATCCGAGGAAGCCGAAGAGGATGCTGGCAAGAAAAAGAAGAACGAGAAGGATGACGACGCGCCATAACGCCGATCGAGGGATCAAAGGGGATCAAAGGCGTCAGGAATCTTTGTTGTAGTGTTGCCCGAGGATGACGATTATTGGAGTCTGTGATCACAAACGGAATTAAGCTCATTAGAGATTCCTGACCCCTTTGATGCTGACCCCTTTGATGCGAACCTCAAACGCCGGGGCGCAGACAATCAACCCCAAGGAGCCGCGGGCTTTAGCCCGCGCGGATGCTCCGTCTCCCACGTCTCTCCCTGAAAGTTCAGTCCTACGACCACGAGCCAACAACAACCCTACTCCAAAAGGCGCAGAACGCGACGCATCATCAAGGCCACGTTGATCTTGCGGCAAGTTGGCTTCGTTTGGCCAATACGGTCTTCCCGACTCGCCTACCATACGCCTGTCGAACCGTGATTCCTTCTCTTGATCCCCATTCCGCAATCCGAACTCCGCATTCCCTGCTCCCTCTTCCCGGTCCTCTTGCATTGACTTTCCCCATTCCCTTTCGTCCTTCGTCCTTCGTCCTTTCAGCCCCTTCCCATTCCCGGCCTTCGGCTTGCGCGAAGTTTGGCTTCGTTTGGCGCTACACGTTTCGCCGGTTCCGGCTCTTCACGATTCACGATTCACTCTTCACGCGTCAGCCCGCGCATACCGCATTCGCACAACGCTCCCGTATGGTTAACTTGCCGGGTGATCGTTCAGAACGCTCTGCTCGGGCGATCAGCGCTCAGGATGTAGATTCGTTTGTCGAGCACCCTGCCTGCTTGGCTACGGACGCGACGGCGGCACCAAGGCCGCGGATGTGTTTTTTGAGGAGTGAGCCTCAGTTGATGTCCGTGAGCGAGCGTGTTGCAAATGCTTGGATGACTGATTGAGCAGCGTCACTGAGTCTTACATCGTCATTCTTTGCCAACAAATCCCCCATTCTTGATATCAATACTGCGGCGTACAAGAAGAAGTTGTCCGCAGGATGT
The DNA here is from genome assembly GCA_022567365.1 of Planctomycetota bacterium. Taxonomy (GTDB): domain Bacteria; phylum Planctomycetota; class Phycisphaerae; order UBA1845; family UBA1845; genus JADFHG01. The sequence continues at coordinate 15,894 of JADFHG010000011.1, forward strand.
CCGTGAATAGTAGCCAGCGGTCCCGCGTGAACCGCACTGTTAAAGCGGTGTTCGTACCAGAGATATTCATCATATTTACCAACTTCTTCAGCCAAATTCCCAAGGTTGCCCTTATACCAATGCGACTGCACCTTGCCTTTCTTGTCTCTGTAATTATCAACAACAGCATCGTACTTTGCTTTCAGTCGAGGCTCTCCCTCGTCTCGAAGGGGAGATTCAGCTATGTGACGTGACATCTCGTCGCTCTGCTTCACGACTTTGTTCGCAAGCACGTATCGCTCGACGTGCTCAAAGTCCAGATACAGTTTCGAACGAGCTTC
>JADFHG010000452.1 GCA_022567365.1 Planctomycetota bacterium
GTACTTAACCGTACAGCGCAAAGTCATCACGACCGCGTAGCACAGGCATCCTGCCTGCATCGTAATCGCGGTCAAAGCAGGCTGGAAGCCTGCGCTACGAACAACCTTGCGCTGTACTGTTAAGGACGCTTGTTCTCTCGATGCCGCGACAAGATCACCGAAACTGCTCCATCCCAAGTTGACGCGGCGACTTCCAAGCGCTCCCGCAAGCGCACATGTAGATTCACACCAGCGACGGACCGGCCGCTGGCCACCCGTCGGAACGACTGCTCGAATCATCCGTGGCAAAGCACCGGGTCGCCCCACAGTGGGCCAGTCTATGCTGACCCGACGTATGCGTACATTCAATCGATCCGGTTTCGCCTGCCTCACAAGAAGGGGCGCCGGGATTTAGCCCCGCAGGGGCGGCAGGAGCTAGCCACGGGCGTAAGCCCGTGGGCCGCGTCGCGCGACAGTCCCCAAGCCCCGAAGGGGCGGAAGAAACGTCACATCAACGGAGGACGCGTGACAATCACGTGCCGCCCCGCCGGGGCTTGCGCGTTGTCGTTACCTTCGTCCCGCGGGCTTACGCCCGTTGCTACACACCATAGATCCCTCCGGGTCGTTTGGATACCGCCCAGGCGGTCACGAACCCTGAGCGGTGTCGCACTTCAAATCGGATTGCCTGCATTGCCGCGTCCGAGTAGGGTGTGGCCAACGCCGATGCGCGTACCGCAGGTTTGCTGAGGTTGCGACGGCAGTGCGGGCCGCGGCATCGAACGAGCGATCGTCGATATAGAGTGCGTCCTAAAACCGGCGGGAACCCCGGTTCTTTCCGAAGCTCGACCGTGAGGGAGGGGCTTTTAGGACGCACTCATAGGCAATTCTGGAGATTCACCTATGAGCACCGTCGACTTCAACGACATGCAGGGCGGACCGTCGGTCCCGCCGATGGCCCCGGGTCCGATTCCGCAGGCCCACCCGACGTCGCGATGGCCCAAGGTGATCGGAATCATCGCGATCGTCCTTGGCTCGCTCGGTGCGTTGGGCGGCTGCGTTGGGATGTTTGGCCCGATGTTCACTGACATGATCAAGGAAGTCGCGGAGGGCCAGCCGGGGACCGCTGCGACGGTGGTACAGCTCGAACTTGCCGCGGAATGGGCAACTTGGACCATCGTGCAGAGTATTTGCGGGCTCGCCGTGGGAGTCGTCTTGATTCTCGCGGGCGTCGGGCTGCTCAAGCGGCGCGGTTGGGGTCCGAAGGCCACAATTTCTTGGGCCGTTCTCAAGATGTTGTTGGTCGTTGGCACGTCAGTCATCGCGTATGGACAAGCAAAGGCGGTATTTGATCTGATGGCTGACGACCCCAACTTGCAAAACCTTCCGCAAGGTATGATGGCGTTTGGGTCAGTTTTTACGATGATCTTCCTCGGCCTCAACGCAGTCTGGGGTTGGGCGCTGCCGGTGTTCATGCTCATCTGGTTCTCGCGATCGAAGATCAAGGCCGAGACCGCGCAATGGACGTAGGCCGCCATTCGTCCGCCGCCGTATTGCCCCGCGCCGTGCTCATGTGCGGCATGGCGTCTATGCTCCCGCGGAGGACGTGATGCGCTGCAAGTCGTGCGACTATCGACTGTGGAATCTGCGCTCACGCCAATGCCCCGAGTGCGGCAACGCCTTTCGCCCCAGCGAGTTTGAATTCGTCCCTCAAAGCGTCGAGTTTCGGTGCCCGCACTGCGATCAGAGCTACTACGGAACGGGTCCGAACGGACACTTGGACCCCGCCGAGTTCGAGTGCGCTTCCTGCAACCGTCGCATTCACATGGACGAGATGATCCTGTTGCCGACGGCGGGCGTGGAGGAAGAACAGACCCGAGTAGAGGACATGCCCTGGCTCGAGCGGAAGCGGCGCGGGTTTTTCCGGGCGTGGGTACAGACGATCGGTCGAGCCATGACCACACCGGGGCGGCTCATGCGGGGTTTGCCGGCGACAAGTCCGAATCGTGCGGCCTGGGGTTTTTGCCTCTCGAGCAATTTGCTCTTCGCGCTTACGGGCCTGACCCCAGTTCTTGTCTTTCCGTTCATCATTGGGTTTATGGCGGCGCGCGCGCCCGGCGGCGGCGGACCCGGCGTTGCTGCGCCCCCGATACTCGCCTTCGCGCTTGGGGCTGTCGGGTTTCTTGTGGCCGGCGTCGTGATCGGTCTGTTGCTCATCTTGATATGGGGCGCGATAACGCACGGCCTGCTTCGCGCCACAGGGCAAGTCGCCTATCCGATCGGGCAGACGTATCAAGCGTTATGCTACAGCTCGGGTGCCAACGCCTTGACGGCCATCCCTTGTTTCGGCTCGTATGTGGGTTGGATCTGGTGGCTGGTCAGCGCGGTGTTGATGGTCAAGGAGCGGCAAGGGGTCGGGGGCAAACGGGCGGCGCTGTGTGTGCTGGCCGCACCCGTCGCATCGGTCGTGTGTCTTGTCGGGAGCTACATTGTGCTGATCATCTTCATGGTAACTTCGGCCGGCTCGATGGCCGGAACCACAAGCGGCTCGGGGGGCATAATCACGATGCCGCCGCCAGGTCCGGGTGGTATCACCGTGCCAAGCCCGTCACAACGAAGTGATGAAACCGACCTCGAAGTCGTTCTCGGCGCCATCGCCGGGTACACCGCTACGCACGGCGGACGGGCGCCGGATCACGCAATCGAACTCGTTACCGGTGGATACCTCGATCCCGAAACGCTGGTCTCGGCATTCTCGTTGACGACGATGGACGGCGCGCCGGTCGGCGGCACGACGCTGGGCGCGATTGCGGACGATGATGGCGGCGCGAAGGACGCGATCAATCGAATCGCCATTCATGCGCTGCCTGAAGACGTTATCGCTCATCGCGTGGGCGACTTCGTCTTTACATATCACGGAATCGACCCCGCGGATGCCGAAGACGCACTTTGGTTTGTGATCTCGTCGTGGGATCCGGATGCAAACGATCCACCGGGACCGGATCATATCATCATCGCAACTTACAGGCCCGGCGGAGTCGTTTCGTTTCGCGGCGAGGACGTCGAAAAGTTCCTGGCCGCGCAAAACGAACTCCGCGCGCAATACAATCTCGCGGCCCTGCCCGATCCCTATGCGGTCACGCACGACAAACCCGCGGTCAGCGCGGACTGAGCCAGCCGGTAGCCCTTGATGGGTGCATCAGTCTGTAGAACCTACAGCTCGGCAGGCTGTTGAAGAATATGTCGCGCAGACTGATAGCCCGTGCGGGCACTCCCAACGAGCCGGCCACCGGCCGCCGCTTGCCGGGTCGGCTTGCCGGCGACGTCACCACAGCTTCGGATTCGACTGCTTCTACAGCCTGCCGGCGGAACTGATGATTCACACGAGTCACCTAAGGCGGCATCGGACACTTGATCTGCGGGCGCGGCGGGGACGGTCCGTCCTTTGGCAAAGACTCATGCCGCCGGCTGCGCTGCCGGTGCACCGACGAACCCGATGGCGGTGTCGTTGGCCCACGTACTACGAAGGGCGGCCCACCTCGTTTCGAGATGGGGAAAC
>JADFHG010000453.1 GCA_022567365.1 Planctomycetota bacterium
ACTTCGACGGATACAAGAGGGCTCCGGAATCTCTACGGCCGGATTATGGAATGCACCCCGGAATGGCGCCGTCGGGGCCGGTGAAGTTGGTGGCGAAGTCGGCGAAGTCGGCGGCGTCGACGTCGCAGTCGTCGTTGAAGTCGAAGACGCGGCAATTGTCAGGCGCGCAGACGGCGGGGCCGGTGAGGCACAACACGAAGCCGAAGTGGTCCGCGAGGTCGATGTGGCAGTCGTCGTTGACGTCGCCGAGCGCGGGGGCCGTCCCGCTGTTTTTCTCAATGATGACCACGTCGGCGATCTCGTCGATGAGGGCCAGGTCGAGGTCGCCGTCGTTATCGATGTCCAGCATCAACGCGCACGACGCGTTCGACGGCGCGTTGAACTCCTGGTCGAACGTGAAGTTGCCCGCGCCGTCGTTGACGTAAAGCCGCCAGTCGCCGCCGAAACTCGACGTCACCCAGTCGAGGTCGCCGTCGCCGTCGATGTCGCCGAGGTCGGTCGCGAGGGGAAACGAGTCCGTCGGATACGTCGTGGGCGGACCGAGCTGGCCCGTGCCGTCGCCGAGGAGGATCGCGCCGACGTTGTTCGAGCTGTTGGCCGTCGCGACGTCTTCGTGCCCGTCGCCGTTTACGTCCCCGCAGTTCAGCATCCACACGGCGCCGCCGCTGCTCTGCGTTTCCACGTGGGTGAAGGTGCCGTCGCCATTGCCGAGATGGACGAGTATCTGCGTCGAGGAGCGCGCGCCGACTACGAGGTCGAGGATGCCGTCCTCGTTCATGTCGGCGGCGGCCAATGCCCATTCGCCGGTCCCGCCGCCGTTGAAGAATCCGGGTGCCCCGAAGACGCCGTTGCCGTCGTTGATCAAGAGAGACAGGTTGCCGCCGCCGGCGGAGTTGGTGTTGACGATGTCCATGTCACCGTCCCCATCGACGTCGAGTACGGCGATGCCGCGCGGCGCCGAGCCGACGGTGATCTTCTGCTGCGGTGCAAACGTGCCGTCGCCGTTGCCGAGCAGGATGGAAACGGAGTTGTCGTCGATGTTGGCGACGCACACGTCGACGATTCCGTCACCGTTGAAATCGGTCGGTTCGGACGGGCTTGCCCGCTGCGCGAGCGGCTCGCTGGGTTCGAGAAACGGGTCGTACGTACCATCGCCTTCGGCCTTGTTGAGCAGGACACGCATGTCGGCGGTGTCCTCGTTTATCGTGGTTATATCGAGGAACCCATCGCCGTTCACGTCCGACGCGAAACCGCCGTACGGACGGCTCGACTCGCCCGGACCATTCGTCGTGAGCGTCTGGACGAGCGAAAAGTCCAGGGCCGCCGGTCGCGCGTTGGTCCAAAACGTGAAGCAATACCCCGCCGGCCGCAGCGTCGTTCCATCGGTAGCGGCCACGTCGTGCGAAAGGACGACCATCACCATCTCGCCGGCCGAGAACGCGCGATCGGGCGTCAGCATCACGGTCTTGTCACCGTTCGAGAACGTAATCGAACCGCTCACCGCGCCGCTCCATCGGGCGAACGCCCCCAACGATTGACCGAGCACGATCGACGCCTTGTCGACGGGTTTGTCGAAATGGATGACGATGGGCGCATCGACCGGGGCGTCGAGGATTCGCGGCGCGGGTTCGACCGCAGTTACGGTCAGCACGCCGGCAAGGGACGCATCGGGTCCGCTCGCGGCCGCGATCGCGATACCCAGCATGGCCGAAAACACGCTTCGCTTGATCAACATGGTGAATCCCCCTCAACAAAAGACATCTCGTCCGCGCCGGTCGCTTGCGGCCGGCTGATACCATCCTATCGAACCGTGGGCGGTTAGGGCAAGGCACATTTGCACAGGATTGTGGGGTGCATCAAGATACACCCTACGGCGGTGTCATTTGTACCGAAATCGACATCCCGCAGTCCGCGATTGCCGGCGAGGCGGGCTTCATGCCGTCCACCACCATGTTTTGCCGTTTTCGCGGTTGCTTTTGCAATCGGGTTGCGGTTGAATCGCCCGTCGAAACGGTATTCATTTGTGACCATTTTTCGGTCTCGGCGCTCCGCGGGACCGCACGCACCATCGGAGGCGGAAAGACTTTGCTTACCAACGACACATCATCAACCCAAATGCGCAAGAGATCGCTCGTCCTCGCGGCCACCACTATGACCGTTTGGACGGGCATGGCGTGCATATCGGCGCCGCGCATGGACATGACGGCCGACGCCTATCGCATCGACGTCAAGCTCGATCCGGTGGCCCATACGCTCCGGGGCGAAACGACCATCTGGCTCAGTCGGGCCGATGATCGACCGCTCGACCCGGAGTCTCCCGCGGCGTTCGAGCTGCTACTGCATCCGGATCTGACCGTAACCGACGTCGTGGTCGGCGGCGCGGAGCTTCGGCGACACTCGACGCGGCGGAGCAAGCCACCCGACGGCCATGGCGCATTCGTCGCTCGGACGCACGTCCTCACGCTGGAGCGACCGTCAGATTCCCTGATGGTCCGCATGGCCTACGAGGGGACGCTCTATCAGGATGTCTCCGCGGGCGAAAAGCAGGGCGAGATTCACAACTTCTCGATGAAAGCCCACATCAGTAACGAGGGGATCTATCTCGGCGGTGGGCATTGGTATCCCCAACCCGTCACCGGCGACGACGTGACGCCGACGCTTGCCGAGTATACGCTGATTACGGATCCCCTCGCCGATATCGAACTTGTCGCGGGCGCCGAGCACGACGCTGCGCTTTGCGAGGAAACCGGACGGCTCGCATGGCGCAGTCCCTATCCCCTGGACGGGATGGTGTTGGTCGGCGGCCGACACGAAGTCCACCGCGCGACCCACCACGGCACGGACATCGCCGTCCACCTCAAACCCGAACAGGCGGAGCAAGGCCCGGTGCTCGTTCAGTTCATGGAGAAGTGCCTCGATCGCTACGAGCCGCTCATCGGGGCCTACCCCGCGCGCAGCTTCGCGACCGTCAACAACTTTTTCAGCAGCGGGTTCGCGTTCCCCACGTTTACGCTGCTCGCGTCGGCCGTCATCGACATGGGTGCGGACGGCTGGACCAAGCACGGATACATCGACCACGAGATCCTGCACTGTTGGTGGGGCAACGGCATCCACGTGGACCCGCGCGACGGGAACTGGTGCGAGGCGCTGGCGAGCTATGGCGCGAACTACTACGGCTACGTCCTCGACGGCGACGACGAGGGCGCGCGGCGGATGCGTCGAAACTACTGCCACTTTCTCAGCGACATCAAAGCGGAAGACGACAAGCCGTTGGGTACGTTCGGTCTGGACGACGGTTGCGGTCGGGGGATCGCATACTCGAAGGGCGCGATGGTCTTCCACATGCTCGCGCGGACGATCGGGCAGGAGAACTTCTGGGCGGCGATGCGGCGTTTCACCGAGGAATACGTCGGCAAGTACGCATCGTGGGACGACATCCAGCGTTTGTGCGAAGAGACCGGCGGCAAATCGCTGGACGGGTTTTTCGAGCAATGGGTGCGCGGGCGTGGGGCACCGCGGTTGTCGATCG
>JADFHG010000454.1 GCA_022567365.1 Planctomycetota bacterium
CTCGTTCGCCGCCCGCCGCGGTCCGCGATGCGCTGAGTGCACCGGCCACAACGGCCGCCAGCTCGACCGGATCGAGCCCTTCGGTGGCCGCGCCCGGATCGAGGAGATGGTTGACCGCGTCGTATACTTCGCCTCGACGCTCCGGTGCGGTGTTGATCAATTTCGTCAGCGTTCGCCAACCATCGGCGTAGGCGCGCTTGGCCTCGCCACTTCGCCCCGCGCTCTTCAGCGCGTTCGCCCGCGCTCGATGAATCGATCGTTCAACCAGCGCGGCCGCCTCGCGAAGTTCGAAATCGTCGCCGAAGTCCGTTTCGATCAGTTGAACAAACCTGGTCAATTGTTTCCGTGCAGCGTCGAAATCCGCGACGTCTCGCTCGTTGCGGATCCGTTCGATCCACGCGAGACGAAGAACCCATTCCATGTCTTTGCGTTGCGTGGGATCGGACACGCGCTCGCAGAGCGAAATTGTCTGCTTCAGGTACTCGCGAGCGCTCGCGTGGTCGTTGAGTCTTCGACGGGTCATACCCGCGAGGAGCCTCGACGGGATCTGCACGAGGCCCGAGCGAAGCGGCGTCTGAAGATACGTGGCCGAGCGCGTCAGCGTGTCCAGCACAAGATGGAGCAGGCGCGTCCGCTCGGAGTTGCCGTCCGGAAGGGCAAGCGCGTGGAAAAACCAGGCCCACAGCCTTCGATACCGAGCCTCGGGATCGAGGGTGTCCATACGCTCGATCGACCCCGCGCGTTCCAGCCGTTCGAATGCCTTGAGCGAGAGTTCCTCGACGCGAACAAACTCATCCGTCAGGTCTTTGACGAGCGCGTCGAGCACGGGGACCGCTCGGCGGGTCAACTCGAGCAACGCTACGCGATCGGATTCGTTATCCCCGCGTTCGAGAATGGTCAGGAAATAGGGTCTTGCCTCGTCGTAAATGAGCGACCGCCCGAGCGCGAGCTGCCATTCCCAACGATCGATTGGATCCTGCGAATGCTCGATCAACCCTTCCAGAATGCGGTTGGCGCCGGCGAATGCGGCAAGACGCTCGGCGCGCGAGGCGGACGGATCGCGCGCTCGTTCGAGATAGAGTTCGCGCTGAAGCTCGAGCGACGAAATCCTGTTCTTCGGTGGGAAATCGGCAAGGTGGAGTTCCAACAACTCGAGCAAACCGCGCTCCCTGAGCCCGCGATGAAATGCCCGCGCGTTGAGTCGCCGCTCTTCCGCGGGAACCGAACCGGCGCGCGAGTCTTGTGGCTCGCCTGATTTGGGTTCGCTCTGCCCCCGCGCGGCCGGCGAGGCGTTGTGCAAGAACACCGCGCCGAGACAAACCGCGGTCGCGACCGACCACCGCACCCGTCGCCTCGATCCATGTCTTCGATGGAACGTCTGTGAAAGCATGAGCGGACGATCCTACGATTCGCCGAACACGATACTGTGGAACTTCGCACGGACGACCGCGTTCCAACAGTTGACGACGTGGTCCCAACGCACCGCGTCCTGCGCCTGAATGACCACCGGCGTGTCCGCATCGTATCCCTCTTTTTCTTGGATTTCAGTCAGCGCGGCGGCGAGTGCGCGAAAGTCTTTCGGCAGGGCGCCGAAGTTGTCGATCGTGATCGCGAAATCGTCTCCCCCGAGTCCGATCTGCTTGAGGCGAATGACGATGGGCGTGAGCGGCAGCGGCACGGAAACCTGCGACGAGTCCTTCGGCAGCTTCGATGCAAGCAGACCCTCGGGCCGCTCGAACGTCGTCGTCACGAGATAAAAGATCAGAAGGAGAAACGTCACGTCGATCATCGGCGTGAGGTTGATCGCGATCGAAACGGGTCGCCGCAATCGACGTCGGCGGCGGGCGGCGAGACCGTGCGGATGGCCCGTTTTGCCGGTTTCGTCCACTGTTGGCGAGGAATCCGGGCGCACGGCGTCAACCTCCATCGCCGACATGCGCGACGATGTTGAGCATGTCGATCTGGTTCGCCGCGACGGCGTGCATGACGACGCGCACGCGGCTGTACGGCAGACGACGGTCCGCGCGCAGGATGATCTTTATGTTCGGGTTGGCCTTTTTCAAACCGGCCAAGTGCTTGGAAAGCGCGGCGGGCGACTCGGGGGGATTGGCGCCGATGCTGTACAACGCGCCGCCGGACGGATCCGTCGGATCGGCCAGACGACAGTTGATGACCACTCGGTCGGGAACCTTGGCGATCCGCGCCTGGCTCGCCACCGGCTCGGGCACCTCCAGCGGGACGTTCTCCGCGGAGGAAAACGAACTGACAAGCATGAAGAACACCGTGAGTATGAATATTACATCGACCATCGGCGTGGCATTGAACCCGAGCGGCGCGGTTTCATGGCGGCGGTATCGACCCGAGGGCATGTTACGATTTCCTTTCGCCCGGCTCACTTACGGCCGGCTTTGGCTTCGCGGTCACGCTGGGCTTGAAGACGGCGAGGAGCTTCTCCGAGGTGATCGCACATTCCGCCGTCAACACGTCCACCTTTGTCCGTAAGAACGCGAACGCGCTGAGCGCCGGAATGGCCACGGCCAACCCCCAAAACGTCGTTACGAGCGCAATGGAAATCTTGTCCGCCACCACGCCCGCCGGCGGTATCTGCTGGTGCGCCTTGATCGAGAGGAACAGCTCGATCATCCCGTATACCGTGCCGAACAGGCCGATCATGGGAGCGACGTTGCCGATCGCGTTGAGATACTCGATCTTGCGAAACAGCTTCGCCGATCGTTCATCGAGCGACTCCTCGACGGCCCGCTCCATGGCCGCATAGCCGTTCGACGCCTCCACCAATCCGGCGCCGACGACGTATCCCACCATGCTCGGATCCTCCGCCGCGAATTTGACGGCATCGACGTATTTCTTTTGATCGATGAACTCCTTGATCCGGGTGACCGTGTCCTGGGGCACGATCGTCGCCCGACGAATCGACACGAAATGCTCGATGATCATGGCGCCCGTCACGATCGATAGCGCGATCAGCAGGTAGGTGATCCAACCCGCGTTGGTCACGAAGAAGTCGAATCGGTTGGCGTCCGCACCGACCACCTCCTCAACGGCGCCTGGACCTTGACCAAACGACGCGCCGCCCGCGAACGCAACCACGAGCACCGTCGCAAACATGGCCATTGTGCGAATTCGAATCAAATCCCTGTCTCCCGTCTCGCCGTCATGGCCGGATCGAACGGCGTCCCCGCCGACCGACACCAGCGCCGCCCCCATGGTCGTCGTCGGGGGATGCGCCGAATCGACACTCGATAGTGCACCTTACCCGCATCCGTGATTAGCGCTTCCCATGCACCCGCTGTCAATGCTACGGACACTATGGCAAGCCCGACTCGCCCCTCAGGCGAGCGACCTCGGCCGCCGCCGAGCGTTTCGTTTCTTCAAGCGCGGCCGGGTGCGCGAGGCTCTCCTCCGCCAGCAGCAGGGCCTTCGCCGACTTGCCGATCCGCTCCATCGCGGTGGCCGCGACAAGCAGTGCCTCCGCGGCACGCGGATCCTTGGGCATG
>JADFHG010000455.1 GCA_022567365.1 Planctomycetota bacterium
CGGCCGGGGAATCCGCATCGGGTGAGTACTTAGAATCGGGGCGATGTGTAGGAAATACCTTGCTGAACTGCGCATTGGTGACCTCTGTCACGGCTATGTAAAACGCCTTCGTGATCTTTACCTCGTGCGCTTTCTGAATATCGAAGATTCGGTGCATGTCAGGCCCCATCGTGAACGATCCGGGCTCGACGCGCACAAACCTCATACCCATCGGGTTGACATGCGCGCGGTTCCATATCTCGTCGCGCAACGCGGGATCGCTGGCACTCAGCACACCGAGCTGCCGCATCGTCGGCCACCAGACGTCCCGGTCGGCTGCCGAAGCAGCACGAATGAGGTCCTGTAGCTCATCGTCTCTGACGGAGACGGTCTGAGCGATTGCGGAATACGAAGGCAAAAAGCAAACGACGAGTACTAGACAAGTACTCCGATGATGTTGTTTCTGTTTCACAGGGCGCTCCGGTTGCTGGATGTCGAACAGGCAGTGGACAAAGCAAAGCTCTCTAAAGATGCGCATCCACCCATCCCATCCCAGCCGCAACGATGTCTCCAAGCTGATTCCACCAGCTTTCATTAAAACCTGGCCAGTGGTCAGGCTCCCAGCGCTCCCATCGAATCGCTAGGCGCATCGTCGTACTGAACCTTATACCTGATTTGGCAGCACCCCAGCCGGCGGTGTAATGGACCCCCGTCCAGAAGCCGTCGAAAAAACCCCGATCGGAAGGGCCGGTCGCCTTGGGCGGGCGATAACGCAATCCATCCGGATCGATACTAATCGTGGGGCCGTTGCGGACATACTCATACACATTCAAGCCACCTCTGATGCCGATCGGATCCCGCTGCAGAAACCGCCCCGTCGCCGGGTCGTAGTACCGCGCGCCGACGTGGACGTAGGGGAAGTCGTCGTGCGCTTGATAGCCCCACGCGCCGGCGTAGCCGTAGCGGTGGTTCGTGCCGTCGATCCGCTCGCCGAAGGCGGTGTACGTCGCCGAATCGACCGCGGAACCGGACGAGTTCGTCAGCCCGCGCGTTGTCCCGAGGTGGTTGGTCGTGAAGTGCTTCGTCGATGCCCCGCCGGAAGCGGTCCACGGATCGACCGTCGCGAGGCCCGGCTCGAAAGAGCGCGCTTCGGTCAGCGCCCCCGTTTGCTCATCCACGGCGAAATCGCCGTAGATGGTGTCGCCGTCGTAGTCGCTCCACGTGGCCGAGTCCGTTATGTAGTCGGGCGGGTCGGCACTTATTAGATCCGGGTCGAGTTCGCGATTCAGGTATCGCGCCCGGGCCGCGTCATAGCGAAACTCGCGTGCGTAGGTCACGACGTAGGCCGGTTCCGGCAGGCCCCGGTGTCGGTCCACGTCTCGCCGAGTACGAACGAAACCGTGCTGCCGTTCCTCGCGTAGGAAAACAGGGTGGCCGAATAGTCGTTGGACCCGGCAGCGCTGGTCACGATCCGCGTCGGGTTGCCCGCGGCGTTATAGAAATACCAGGTCGTCTCGAGCAGGACGTTTTGCGGCCCGCTGGTGTCGAAGGTCTCGTAAAACATGAGCCGGTTGTTGTCGCTGCCGTAGGTGGCCGGGTCGGTATAGTCGTATTCGTATTCCACGAGCAAGTCGTTGTTCCCGTCGAGCTTCGTGAGGCGGTTGCCGCCGGGGTCGTACGTGTAGGCGAGATCGTACGGGTTCGTGCCCACGCGGATCTCGCCGATCAGCCGCGACCGCTCGTCATAGGTGAAGGTGGCCACGGCCACGGGACTGGGGTTGGTCTCGATGATCGTTGCGGGCAGCCCGGTGGCGGTGTAGGTGTAATCGAGGGCGAAGTAGACCCCGCCGACCGCGGCGGAATACTCGATCCGCGTCACCTGCCCCGCAGCGTCGTACGAATAATCGACGGACGTGGTGTTTCCGTAGGTCACCTTATCGACCAGGTCGTTTCGCCAGTACGTGTAGGTCGCGGTCATAACGGGCGTTCCCGACGGCCCGCGGCGCAGGGTCGCCAGGCGGCCGGCGTCGTCCAGCGTAGCGAAGGTCTCCACGCCGTCCGGACCGGTTCGCGTGTACTGCCCGGCGGCCAGGTCGGCGTCGTACGTGAACCCGCGATCGGGCGTCGCGCCGTGTTCGTTGGTATCCACCACGTCGCTCGTGGTCAAGCCGAGTTCATTGTACACGAACGTGCGGTCGCGGGCAAAACTTTGCCCCGCGAAGTGCGGAGGCGACGATAGTCGCGGATGCAATGACCGCTCGTGTACGGTCCGCCGTTCTTTGATGGGTCTTGCAATCCGACGATCCGTGACGTAGGCTTTCGAGTGTGCCCGCTTTGGCGTCGCGCGCCGCAACAGTTTCGACTTCGGAGGAGAACGCACGATGTTCAAACGATTGATTTGCCTGCTATTGGCCGTCGGGCTGGTCTCGATCTTCGCCCGCACCGCCGCCGCGCACGATCCGATCCGCGTCGAATACACGACGACGGACGGGGTCAAGATCGTCGGTGACTACTGGACGCCGATCAAGACGACAAAGACCGGTGCGCCCCTGGTCATGTTGCTGCACATGTATCGCTCGGACCGCACCGCTTGGCATCCACAGATCATCGCGCTCGAGTACGCCGGGTTCGCCATTATGGCCATCGACCTGCGTGGGCACGGTGAGAGCATCGAGCCTGCCGAGATGAACCTCGCCGCACGTGTGCAAAGCCGCGACGAGACGCTGTTCAACGCGATGCACAAGGACGTCGCCGGGGCATACGAATGGCTGAGGAGCCGCTCCGACGTTGACCTATCACGTATCGCGATCATCGGTGCGAGCGTCGGGTGTAGCGTCGCCCTCGACTACGCACAGCGCGACCTGTCGGTCGATACGGTGGCGCTCTTGTCGCCGGGAACGAAGTATCTGGGTGTCGATTCGATGACACACATCAAGGACTTCGGCCCGCGACACGTGCTCTTGATCACGTCCGAAGAAGAACGAGGCGGCGGTTTCGACGAACTCGTGTCGGCGGCCAAGTCGGGCGGTGCGCATGTCGAGGAGAAGGTCTTTGCGGGATCGGGGATCCATGGAACCCGGATGTACGGTCAGGTCGGCGGGGTCGAAGAGCGAATCGCCAAGTTTCTCGAGACGCACGTGAGCGAGATGCAGGGCGAGCACGTCTACGGCACGACGGTCAGCGACGCGTACTTCACGCAAAAGCAGATTGCGGTCATGCGCTTCAAACCGGGTATACTCCGCACATACAGCAGCGCCGCGGAGGCCGAGCAACGCGGGCTAAAGGGTAGGGGAAAATAGCGGGCGGTCGCCGCCGCGCGCGACGAGAGAATCGACTCGGCCCCGGCTCCCGCCGAGCGGCTTGCCGTCTGCCGGTGCGCTGCACGCAGACAGGTCAACCGCGGGAACCGTCGCGAAGTCATCGCATACGTCCTCGCCGGTGGCACGGTGCGGCACTAGTGTGCCGCCAGCCCGGAATCTGCGGGTTGGCGTTGAGCGATAAGCATGGCAAAGTCCGCTCCCTCACG
>JADFHG010000456.1 GCA_022567365.1 Planctomycetota bacterium
TTGAAAGCGTATGCGGGCTGATCGGCATGGCCAGATGCGGCGCCTCGAGGGTCAGCAGATCCTCCAATTCATGCACGGTCGTCGTATCGAGCACGTGCTCCAGTTGGTCGGCGTCTCGATCGACGTGGCTGGGCGCGATGTCCGCGTAGGTGATCAGGTATAGTTCCCACAGACGGTGATTGCGGACGACTCGCCGCGCTTTCGTCGCGCCGGCGGTTGTCAACTCGAAACTCGTTCGATCCAAGGGTCGCACGAGACCCTGGCGCTTAGCCCGGGACAACGTCTTTCCGAGTCGCCTCGGCGACCAGGATCGCCGCGAAAGAAGGAACTCGTAGCTGACCGGGCGCCCCGCGAGTTCGTTTCCTCGCGCCGCCGTCGGCGCGGCCTCCACCCGCTCAAACATCGCGCGCAATAGGTGTTGCTGCGCGACCTTGCGCGTCAGGCGGTGGTGCTCGAGCCATCGCATGAGCAGGCCTCCCGATCGCCCGAACACGAGGCTCACGACGAACGCAGCCGTCGCCACCGTGACAATCACCGCGCCCGCCGGCAGTCTGGGCATCAATGCGCTCAGCGCAGCGCCGATGAAACCGCTGACGGCACCGATCATGGCCGACACGAGCACCATCGTCGGCAAATGGTGCGTCCAAAACCGCGCCGCCGCCGGAGGCACCACCAAGAGCGCGATCATCAAGATCAGACCGACCGATTGTAATCCGATGACCGTAACCAGGACGGCCAGAAGCATCATGATCGCATCGAGCAAAAGCACCGAAAGGCCCTGAGACGCGGCATAGCCCTCGTCGAAGCAGAGCACCGAGAACTCCTTGAACATCAGGGTGCAAACCACCGCAACGACGGCCGCCGCAAGGGCGATCATCATCGCGTCGCTCGTCAGCATTGACGCCGTCTTGCCGTAAATGAACGACTCCAGACCCGCCGCGTGCCCGGTGTCCATCTTTTGGATCACCCCGAGAATCGCCACGCCAAGCCCAAAGAAGACGCTCAACACGATTGCCAATGCCGCGTCTTCCTTGATGCGCGTCACCCGGCGAATCAAGAGTACGCACGCCAGACCCACACTCCCGGAAAGTGACGCCCCCAAGAGCAACCCCCACAGCAATTTGCCCGATCCGCCGGCGGCCGTCATGACGACGAACGCGAGCGCGATCCCGGGCAGCGCCGCGTGACTCAATGCGTCACCCATCAGCGCACGTTTCCGCAGCAAGAGAAACGAACCGATCATCCCCGCCGTCGCCGCGAGCATCATCGTACCCAACACGACGACGCGCGTGTTGTGGTCGCGAAACGAGAACACCCGAACGAACTCGGCCCGACTCGGCCACCGTAGCGACGTGTCCGTGATCGAACGCCGAACCGGGTCGCCGCCGGACGGCGCGGACGAGGCCTCTGCCGGCGGGAGCAGCATGAGAAGAAGTATGACCGGACCGAGACGCGGTCTGGAGGGGCGCGTCCGCATCGGCTTCGAGACGGTCGGCACAAACGGGTTGTCCACATCCATACGCGCCGCATGATTCCGCGCCATCCCCGCAGCGAACGGCGCCTGTGCACGAGCCCGCATGATAGCGATCGGCATCATTGCGGCTGTCTCCCGCGCGTGGCGAAAGCGTGGGCGGCCTGGTCGAGCAACGTCAAGCGACCGCCGTACGTCTTGTGGAGGTTCTCCTCGGTGAATACCTCCGAAGTCGGTCCGTGCGCGACGATCCGCATGTTGAGCAGCAGCACGTGGTCGAAATACGCGGGGACGGTTTGCAAGTCATGGTGGACCACGAGCACCGTCTTGCCCGCGGTCCGTAGATCCTGCAGGACTCGGATGATCGCCGATTCGGTGGCGGCGTCGACGCCCGAGAACGGCTCGTCCATCAGGTACAGCTCGGCGTCCTGCGCCAATGCCCGAGCGAGGAACACGCGCTGCTGTTGTCCACCGGAGAGCTGGCTGATCTGTCGCCGGGCGTAGTCGGCCATCCCCACGCGCTCGAGCGCCTCCATCGCCGCGTCCTTGTGTTTTCGTGTCACGGGTCGGCACCAGCCGATCTTGCCGTACCGTCCCATCGCCACGACGTCCAGACCGTTCACCGGGAAATCCCAGTCCACGGTCTCGCGCTGCGGGACGTACCCCACGAGGTGTCGCTGTTTGCGATACGGCTTGCCATAGATCGTCACGCGCCCCGACACCTTCGGAATCAGGTCGAGAACGGCCTTGAGCATCGTGCTCTTGCCGGCGCCGTTCGGGCCGATGATGCCCACGAGTTTGCCCGCGGGGGCGTCGAAGTCCACGTCCCAAAGAACCGGTTTGCGATGGTACGCCACCGTCATGTCGTGAATCGAAAGCGGCGCCGTGACCGGGTGCTCCTCGCCGGTCGCGACGCGCGGACGACCGCCGTGAGGCGCCGCCCCGATTTGCGATGGTGGTGGCGCGTCGAGGTGTTCAGGCCGTGCTCCCGCACTCGGTGCCGATTGCCGCGCCGCCGCGTCATCCGCCGCCAAGCGCTCAGGGTCCGTCGCCGCACGATCTGGATCAACGACTTCGCCCAATACTGATGAGTCGGCGTTGCTTGCCACGGATTACTCCTCTGCCAGTCGCCCGGACATGCCGCGGGGCGGCGGCGTACCGCCAAGGGCTCGCGCGATTGTGGTCACGTTGTGGTCGATCATGCCGATGTACGTACCCTCGTACGTGCCCGCCGCGCCCATCGCATCGGAGTACAGCGAACCGCCGACGACGACCTGGTGCCCGCGATGCCGCGCGCCTTCGACCAGCGCCAACACGTTCTTTTCCGCGACGCTCGTTTCGAAGAAAACGGCCGGCACGCGCTGCGCTACGAGGATGTCGACGAGGCCGTTAATGTCTTGCAGGCCGGCCTCCGACTCGGTCGAGATGCCCTGAACGCCCATGACGGTCAGCCCGTACGCCCTGCCGAAATAATTGAATGCGTCATGCGCCGTGATGAGAATCCGCTGCCCCTCGGGGATCGAACCGATGGTCCGCTTCGCGTATTCGTGGAGCCCTTCGAGCTCCTTGCGATAGCGCACAGCGTTCGATCGATATGCCTCCGCATTGGGCTTGTCGAACTCGCCCAACGCGACGGCGACCGCCTCGACCGCCTTCGACCAGGCACTCGCGTCCATCCACACGTGGGGGTCGAAGTGTCCGGCGAACTCCGGCGGCTCGAGGAGCCACTCTTTATCGAGGAGCTCCGTCACGGCGAAGACCGCCTTGCCCGACGTGGCCACCTTTATGAGCGTGTCCGTCATTTTGCCTTCGAGCATCAGCCCGCTGTAGAAGATGACGTCGGCCGATTGCAAAGCGACGACGTCGCCGCGCGTCGGCTTGTACAGGTGCGGATCGACGCCCTCGCCGATAATGTTGATCACGACGGCCGCCTCGCCGGCGACCTGCCGGACAATGTCGCCGACCATCCCGATCGTCGTCGTGAGCTTGTACGGAGAGAACCGCGCCGCGCCCTTCTCGTCCGACGTTGCCGC
>JADFHG010000457.1 GCA_022567365.1 Planctomycetota bacterium
GAAGGACTTGAGGTGTACGACGTGGGCCGGAGTCGGCGGCGACGGGTAGTACACCAAATCGGCGGTGATACCCGTGGATGCGCAGCCCGCGAGCATGGCCATGGTCAAGGCGAACGCGGAGAGCGCGCCCAACGTGCCCACGGTTCCCGTGCGCGCGTTCCGTGAGGAATGCGCCGCCAAGGCGTCGCCAGCCGGATTCGTGCGATCACCGGTCTTGGCAAATCCCGCGACCGTATCAGTCCTGAGCGTCAACGCGTCGAGGAGATCGCGTTGGGTTCGATGTGGAAACGATAGATAACACCGCGCAGGATCGAGGCGTCGGTTCGGATGGTACTGCGCGCGATCGGACCGTCTGGCCACGTGGCATCGCGCGGGCTGAATCCCGCGGATTGGGTTGGGCGGATCGACCACCGCGCAAATCGGACCACCGACCGGGCGATCGGCTATTTGTTGTGACATGTCAGGCATAGTGCGCTGCGTGCGTTGCTGGTGACGAGGAAGTTTGCTAACCCGAGCGTGTTGTGCGGGTCGTGGCAGGACACGCATTCGACCTTGCCGTCCGGCAGGCGTACCGCGCCTTTGGCCTCGACCTGTGTGATCGGGCGGAAGCCCCGGTCGATGGTCGGATATTTAATGCCGACGGGATGATCGGTCGTGCCGTGTCCCGCGGCGAGCAGCGCGGGGTTGCGCTTGTTTTTGAATCGCTCGCGCGGGTCACCGAGGAACGTGTCCCTGGCGATCGTGCCGTCGTGGCAGCGGATGCACATGAGCGTGCCTCGTCCGGGACCGTCGTCGCTCTTCGTCGGCGCGGCAAAGCGGCGCGACAAGTCGGCGCTGGGATCCCAAAGCGGGGCCGCCTTCGGCGCCTCCTCGCGATGGGGCACGTGGCACGCGCCGCACGCGTCGCCGCCGGCCCACTGCGAATTGGAAAAATCGTGTTTCGATCCGGCGATGCCGCCGGCGGTCCAACCCCCGACGACGGTCAATGCCAAGACGGCAAGGACTATGGCCGCAATGCGCTTGTTCATCGGCTCGTTCCTCGTTGACGACTGCTCACCCGCGAACCGCCGCCCGCGCTCCTGTTGCTATACGGGAAACCGATGTGGGTCAACCCGTGGCACGTCAGCGTGCAGTTCCCGGAAAAGCGTCCGGTGTCGTTGTATTCGATGCGCCTGCCATTGGGGGTGTCGGCGGGCGACACGATGGACAGGTTGAAATTGATCAGGCTCGAGTGGTTGGTGCTCGTACCCTGGCCGCGATAAATGCCGTGTGCATCGTGGCAAGCGGCGCAGGGCGTGCGCTGTTCGACCACGTGGATGCGGTGCAGCGCGAAGCTCTCGTTTCCGATGATGCTCTCGCGGCTGTGGCAGCCGTAGCAGAGGTCATACGCGCGGGCGCTCTCCGTGGTGAAATCGTCGGTGTCGTAGTTGCGCACGAGCAGCGGCTCGAAGATGGAACCGTGCGGTCCGTTCGGACCGGTGCCGCCGAAGAAACGCGAGTTGTCGCTGTTGTGGCAGTCGATGCAGTTGATGACGGCGCCCGTCCGCAGGGGCGGGATGAGGCTGACAACGTCCTGGTTTCGTCGCGGCCCGGCGACCGGGTGAAACGACGGGTTCGACGTCTGGAACTCGAGCCGCACGTTGGTTTGACTGATTTGTCTCGCGATGGTGCGTCGCGGTCGCGAGACGCTCTCCGCGTGGCACTTGAAGCATATTTGATAGAGATAGCGCGCCTCATCGGTCTCCCGGCCGGTAATCGTGACGCCGTCCTTGTGGAGATTCGGACCTTTGACCGTCGCCCCGAGCGTGCCGCGCACCACGCCGATCGCGTCATGTTGCACGGCGTGCGGATTGTGGCAGTCGAAACACTCGACGTGCCGCCGCATGGTGAAGGGCACCTCCGCCGCGTCGTGGACGCCCGTCCACAGGGTCACGTCGTGGTTCGAGCGTTTGCCGATCTCGCCGGCGATGTTGTAGTTGGCGATGGTCCCGTTGTGGCAGTTGAGACAATTATCCTCTTCCCGAGAAAAGCGCAGGAGTCGTTCGCGATGCGGCGCGCCGTGGATCTTGTGGCAGTTGACGCAGCCGTTGTCCTCGACGGTGCCGTATTTCAAACGCTCGCGCGGATCGACCTTTCTCGCGGACGTCGGTTTGGGGCTTGTGGCGTGGGCGCAGTGGTTCCAGCCGTCCAGGTCGTGGCAGGTGACGCAGATGGCCGAGCGCCGATCGGTGATTCTCAGAAAGTCGCCGAACTCGTTGTTGTGCGGGTCATGGCAGGTGGTGCAGTGGACCTCGTTGTGTACGCCCAAGGAGAGCTTCCTGCTGACGACCTCGGGCGGGCGAATTTGCGAATCGACGTTGGCGAGGGCGCGGTCGTATCGAAACCCGATCGGGTGATCGTCGGACAAGTCGTTGGTCAGATCGGTCGTGCCCGGCGGGATCGTTCGGGCGGTCATGACGATCGGGTCGGACTCAGCCCGAGACAAGACATTGCCCAGCGCCATCGATCCGTCATGACAACTCAGGCACATCTTCGACGGCCCCGACGGCTGATCGACGCGGGCATCGAGCGTGGAACTCTCGTAAATGCGATAGTGTGTGCGCGGGTTTTCCCGGTTCCACAGCGGCGTTTGCGGGGCGGCGTTGTGCGGCGTGTGGCAGAACACGCAAATCCGATCTTCATCAACCGCGCGGATCGGACCGGGACCGCGCGTTGAGAGATCGTGTTTGGAGTTGACGATCGACTCGTCGGCGCGCCCATATGCACAAAGGGCGAGCAGGGCGGCGGTAACGGTTGGTGCTGTGATTCGCGATTTCACGACGAAGCCCTCAAAAACTGAAACACCTGGATCCGCCGGTTCCCCGAGTCGGCCAGGAAGATACGATCTTCCGCGTCGATCGCCAATCCCGCCGGCAATGAGAACTCGCCCCAATCGCCGCCCTCCGTGCCGAACGCCAGCAGCAGCCGGCCCTGTCGATCGAAGACCTGCACGTTCTCGAATCGAGCATCGACAACGTATATGTGTCCTTCGCTATCGAAAGCGACGCCCTTGGGCAGGGCGAAGTCACCCGCGCCGTTACCCTTTTGCCCAAAGGTCAACACCAGCTTTCCGTCGAGGTCGAACAGTTGTACGCGGAAGTTGCCCGAGTCCACGACTGCGATCGTGTCTTGTCCGTCGTATCCGATATGCGACGGGTAGTTGAACAGACCGGGGGCCGACCCCCGTTCACCAAAGGAGGCCACGCAGCGACCGGAGAGGTCGAACACGCGCACGCAGTGGGCGTCGCCATCGACCACATACAAGCGATCGCGCGGCTTTACGTAGACGATTCCGACGGGACGCGCGAGGAGGTCCGATCCGAAACAGCGGCGCACCGTGCCGTCGCGCGTCAGTTCGATCACCTCTTTGCGCAGTGCGTCGGTCACGAACAGGCCTCCCCGTGCCCACGTCAAGGCAATCGGCGCACCGAAGCGCTCGTCTCCCCAACCCGAGACGACCAT
>JADFHG010000458.1 GCA_022567365.1 Planctomycetota bacterium
GCCACATCGCCCGTCTGATCCAGGTCTCCAGACGACGGCGCGATGCCCCGTGCAACCGGTGCATTCGACCTCGACGACGCGTCAGTACGGCGAACGGCGAGAGCACCGCGTCCGCGACTCTACCGGCGTGGATCATCGGCATCGTCCGGCGATCGACTTCGCGAGGTAGATCGTCGAGAAGGGTTTCATCGACGGGCAGGTAGGGCACATGTCCAGCCGACCAAACGATCGGTTTGTGTCCCATACGGGCAAGGTATTTGGCGAATTTGGCCGGACGTTGGACACCCGCGCCACCGGTCGGCGGAAACGCGTTGGCGATGATCAAGATTCGTCTGCGCAATGGTGTCTTCCTCACCGGCGCACCGGGCGATGGGGTCCGTTGACGACGAAGCCGCGGCGTTTCAAGGCAACCCTTGCCGATGTGACCGGTACCTCAGACCGTGATCCCCCGTCGACTGCGCCATTGCATCGTGCATATCCATCCCGGTAGTTGCCTCGCGCACGGTGGGAGCCGTGCGGCGCCCGGCGCGACTCCGGGATCTCACTGAATCCGCGCCGCGGACCCGCCGTAGACTTATCGGCTGAAACGCACTCCCCCTTTGGCGGTCTGAGGCAACCGCGGTCGACGTCGTGCTAATGCTCCGTCAGCCATCAACTGAGGGGTTGGGTGGCCCATGGCTTTAGCCGTGGGGACACGAATCGGCAGACCGTTCGTGTCCTCCCACCTCTGAAGGGGCTGTCGGTTTAGTGCGATCCGCCGTCACGAGACGACACTTTCCGATGCGATACCCTATGGTATCAGGACACAAAGTACCCTCAGAATGCCTGTCGATTTAATCCAGGCCGATTAAATCGACAGCCCCTGAAGAGGTGGGCCACCCATCGGGACTACCCCTCGAATCATCCGTGACAAAGCACTAGACGCCGGCCACTCGGTTCGGACCGTTGCACCTCACCCCGCGTCCGCCATCTTCCGATAATACCTTCAAGTCGTCTCGATCAATGGTGGAGCACGGTCCATGAACATCCTCCTGCTTGGCCCTTCGGACATGTCACACCTGCGCCGTCTGGCGCCGGCCCTCGCCGCGCGCGGGCACAAAATCCATCTGGTATCGAAGCGTTCGACGGGTGTGCCCGGCGCGACGTTCGAGCGTTTCGAGGTTCCCCGTGCGGGACCGCGGTATCCCTATCGTTGGCATCGCCGAGCCGAGGTGTACATGCGCCGGCTGATCGCGCGATTTGATGTCACCACGGTTCACTTCGTTTCCGAGTGGCCGATCACGCAGGAAGCAGCCGAACGAGGTTGTTTGACGGTACGGACCTATGGTTCCGACGTCGACCCACCGTCTCAAGCGCCGACGATGGCGGCATCGCTTGTCGAGACCCGAAGGACGCTCCTCCGTCTCGCCCAAGGAATCGTCGCGCCGAGTCGATGGTTCGCGGGCAAGGTGGCGGAGTTCGCCGACATCGACGGCGCCGATGTCGCGACGATTCCCGACGGTGTCGATCTCGATCGCTTCTCTCCCGTTCGCCCCAATCGGCGCAGCCCCCGGACCGTGGGGTACTTCAAGGGGTTTGAGCCCGTGTATGGACCGATGACGATGATCAACGCCATCCCGCTCGTACATGCGCGTTTGCCGAACGTGCGGTTCGATCTGGTGGGCAAAGGGCGACTCCGCGACGACTGTCGCCGGCGGGCCGAACAATTGGGAATCGGCGCCGCCATCCGTTGGTTCGATCTTGTGCCGCATGAGGACATACCGAATCTCCTGTCGCAATGGGACGTCGTAGCCGTGACGTCATGGAAAGAAAGTCTTTGCGTGGCCGCGTTGGAGGCGTCCGCGATGCAGATTCCCGTCGTCGCATCCAACGTCGGCGGACTTCCGGAAGTCGTCCTTGACGGAATCACCGGTGTCCTCTTCCCGCCTGGAGACCACGTAACGCTGGCGAACGAATTGGTCACCCTGCTCGAAGATCCCGAACGACGCCGAGAGATGGGATTGCGGGGAAGGGCGCACGTAGCCGAGCACTACGAGTGGAACAACTACATCGACCGGTGGATCGAATTCTATGGGTCAGTCATGCACGAAACGCGGGGTACACGACTCCCGCTCGTCGTCTAACAGTCCGTTGAAGAGGTAGCGGTCGCCCCCCGCGACGGACGCCGGCGGTCCCAAGAACGCGGGCCAACGAGACAGCCTGGGGCTCTTCAACGGGCTGTTGAAACTGCCGATCGCGGGCGTAACCAAGAACCTGATCACCGTGAGACGCAACACACTGATTGCCGGATCATGCCGCGGTCACACGGAGGCGCGTTCGCATGAACGCACCGCACCCGCCGGCACGTCGTGAAACCAATCGTGTGCGAGGGCCGTCATACCGGTGCCCCTGCCGCCATCCTCGACGACGAGGGGGTACTTGAATGCCGTGTCGGCGAGCGCCTCCCCGGAATCCGCGTCCCACAGGCGGACGTTCCAGAAGTATTGTCCACCGGCCACGGCCAGCTCGTGAATCAGCAGCGTGATCGACTGCACTCCGGACGGGCAATCGAATGCGTGTTGGTCCCGTCCGGCGTTGATGCTGATGAGGTTTTCGTTCACCGACCCACGCATATTCAGCTCCGCGATCAGGCGGGGAACCGCACGCAGGAGGCGAAAGTCGAGGACGGCTCGGAGCGCCGTGTTGGACGACACCCAAACGGCTTCCTCGCCGCGTTCGTTCTCAAACTTCAGCGAAAGGTCGCAAGCGCCCACCGGAGGCGAATCGCCGGTCTCGAAGTCCGTAGGGTTCACGCTGTATGAGTGTGACATCGCCTGGAGATAGTGCCCGACGGCCTCTCGTGACGGCCCTTGAAACGTGGCCACGCCCTTGTCGAGGACGACGGCCGTGTTGCAGATCGACTGCATTTGATCGAGGTTGTGCGTGACGAACACCAGTGTCGTTCCGCCCCGCGCGAGCGCTTGCATCCGCTCGAGGCAGCGAAGCCGAAACACCGCGTCACCGACCGACAAGACTTCATCGACGAGGAGCACGTCCGGGTCGACGTGCGAGGCGATGCTGAACCCGAGACGCGCGTACATCCCCGAACTGTACCGCTTGACCGGCATATCGAGAAAACGCTCGATCCCGGCGAAGGCGACGATCGCGTCGAGCTTGGAGCGGATCTCGCGTCGATTCATCCCCATGATCGCGCCGTTGAGGAATATGTTCTCGCGACCCGTCAGGTCTCCGTGGAACCCCGCGCCCACCTCGATCAGCGCGGAGAGTCGACCGCTTACCGTAATGGTCCCGCCGTCCGGGCGAAGGATGCCCGCGAGCAACTTGAGTGCGGTGCTCTTGCCGGCGCCGTTGGGTCCGATGATTCCGATCGCCGTGCCCCGCTCCACCGCGAATGAGACATCGCGCAGCGAAAGGAAGGTCGAATCGTCGCGCCCGGGCCGGCGGCGCCCGAGCATCCGACCAACACCGGCGGCGATCAGGTCATACAACGAGTCGTGTG
>JADFHG010000459.1 GCA_022567365.1 Planctomycetota bacterium
CTCGCCCCCGTCTCGCGAAACGCGAGCGACCCGGCGCCGGCGGAATACTGATGATTGGCCGGGTCGCGTATGGCGTCGGCCATTCGATCAACGATAAAACCCGGGGTCGGTTTGTCGGGGTCGCCGACACCGAAGTCGATGACGTCGCGACCAGCCGCCCGCGCTTCGCCGGCCTTGCGGTCGATGTCGCGAAACAGGTACGGCGGCAGTTTGGATAGTCTGTCGGAATGCCATTTGCTCACGGTGCGCCTCCACAAGACAGATCGCCGCGGGCCGGACCCGCCGCGCGTCCAATTGGACGTCTATCACACTCGTCCTCGGGACAGTTCGCGCAAGTCTTACTCGTCCACCCTAGCGTCGTCAATCACGTGCAATCCTATCCCCCGTGAACCTTGGTATCGGTGACCATTCCGACGGTTGACGGTCAGCAGTTCGGCAGGGGCCTCGCTCGCCGTTATCATGCACGCTCGACGTGGCACATGGCCAGGACGACGGCCACTCGTGCGATCGGGACAATAATCGGCGGCGAAAGAAGAATACGAAGGCGAAATAGGCGTCATGGTTGCCCATGACCCCCTTGACACAACCCGGCGAGCGCGTTCACTATCGCGTCGCCGGCTTGTTCCGGCCTACGGAGATCTGACCATGAAGCTCACGAAAGTGTTGTTGCTGTTCGTCGCCGTGTTCGGCGGCGTGTGTCTGATGGGGGGCTGCCTGCTCTATCGCGGCTACAACCGCGTCATTCAGTTTGATGAAGAGGTCAAGGCGGGTTGGGCCGAGGTGGAGAACCAACTGCAACGACGGTTCGATCTGATCCCCAACGTGATGGAAACGGTGAAGGGGTTCGCCGGGCAGGAGGAGAAGATCCTGCTCGGTGTAGCCGAAGCCCGCAAGGCCTACTTCGGAGCGGGCAGCATCGCGGAGAAGGCGTCGGCCGCCACGACCTTCCATTCCACGTTGATGCCGATGATGCGCCTGCAGGAGACGTATCCCGAGCTCAAGTCAAACGAGAACTTCATGCGGCTGCAGGACGAGCTGTCCGGCACGGAAAATCGTCTTGGGGTCTCGCGGATGCGCTACAACGAGAAGGTCAAGCGTCTCAATTCCTACGTGCGCGGGCTGGCGGGTAGGTTTTACGCAGGGCTCGCGGACGTCGAAAAAGCTGAATACTTCGAGATATCCGAGGCGACGAAAGAGGTTCCAAAGATCGATTTCTCCGGATAACGGGGCGCGGGGCGCGGGGAGTCCGAGGCTCCTGCTGAGCCTCGGACTGGTTCTGCACACGCCTCTGCGACATCCTCGCGATCCCACCTCATGCGCGGGCTAGGCGGCGCGATATTTTGGTCGAATAGGCCAGCTACGGCGTTTCCCGGTTCTGTGTTCCGAGCCGCGGGCTTGAGCCCGCGCGGTCTCTCGCCGCTTGATGCGTTGCGAATGTCGGTGGGGCCGGCATACGAAAGCGGGAAGTGCGCCGATTTGTCGTGCACGCTGTCGAATACGCCCGAGTGAATTGACGGTTGTCTGACGCTCGGGGCGCGCTATAATTGCCCTGCGACGTAAGACCCGCCGGACCTGTGTTTTTCGTCCGGTCGGTCCGCACCTATACGTTCAACAATCAACCGGATGATCGATATTGCCATGATGATGGAGAAACCGTTGTGCACCGTAGCGCCGCGCGTGGCTGGATTGGCTGTGGCAACGTTGTGCACGCTGATAATCGGGGCATGCGCCCCACCGATTCCGGGCCCACCCAACCTTAACTTCAACGTTAATGTAAACGATGCCGGGGTCGACGGGAACGACAACCTCGGGACGAACGACAACGGCACCGACAACGTCAACGAGAACGGCGCGACGGGTACCGAAGCGCCTGCGTGGGGCAGCGCTTTCGACGCGAGCACCGTGGGGTTTCTGTCTTCGGTCTGGGGAACCGGCCCGGATGACGTGTTCGTTGTCGGCGGTCTTGAAGATCAGGGTGAGGGTTACCATTTCGACGGGACCGACTGGCGTAAGATGAAGCTGCCCATCGTGCCGCTGCTGGTGTGGGTGTTCGGGTTCGCCCCGGACGACGTCTGGGCGGTCGGACTCGACGGCGGGGTCGTCCATTACGACGGGGCGGATTGGACGCGAATCGCGACGGGCACGAGTGAGGATCTTTGGGGCATCTGGGGCGCCTCCTCCGATGATCTGTGGATCGTCGGCGGAGACGTCGGCACCGGCGCGCCGCTCCTGATGCACTTCGACGGCGACACGGCGTTTACGCCCGTCGATCTCGCCGAGAGCGATCGTCTTCCCACCTCGCTCTTCAAGGTCTGGGGCATCGGCTCGAGCATCTTTGCGGTCGGGGAAAACGGCTACATCGTTCAATTGGTCGATGGGGAGTGGGTCGAAGTCCTTGCCGGTCCCAACGCCAACGACGATTTCGTGTCGCTTTGGGGCACGAGCGAGGACAACATCGTCGCCGTCGGCGGACGGATTAGCGGAAGAATCGCCGTATACGACGGCACGAAGTGGACCACGGAAATCCTCGCGACCACACCGGGCCTCAACGCGGTGTTCATGGACGACCCCGAGCGCGCAATCGTCGGCGGAATCAACGGATACGTCGGTGCGTTCGACCCGACAACGATGGCACTTTCGGACGAGGAATCGGGCGCCACCCGTACCGTTCACGCCATTTGGGGCGACGGCGCGGGCCGATACTATGCCGTCGGCGGTGATACCGCACCGTCGTTCACGGGTTTGGCGCTCGTGCGCTCGACGGATGAGATTCCCGCGGATCCGCCCCCCCCGCTGGCCATCGCGTGCGGCGTCGATGACGACTGCGCCGTCGGTGAGGCCTGCGGAACGGACGGTCTCTGCGAGGCGGCCGCGCAGCCGCAGTGTACGAGCGATACCGACTGCGACAATGGGCAGGTCTGCGTCGAAGGCTCGTGTGGAGCATCGACTTCGCCGACTTGCTCGACCGACACCGATTGCGACGATGGGCTGGTTTGTATCGACGGCATCTGCCAAGAGGCGCCTGCTGTCACGTGCGCGACCAGCGACGAGTGCATGCTTGGCGAAATCTGCACGATGGTCGGCACGTGCGCAGCGGACACGTCACCGCAAATGGAAATCGGCTTCCTCGAAGGGGGCGAGGGCGGGGTCTATCGCGTCATCGGCGAGGGCGACGAGATGCCGCTCTTCCCCGGATTCCAGGGCCTGGCGGACATCTTCGTGACAATTCACGCCACCGGGTTCGGAGCGCCCGGGACCATCGCCAATCTCGATCACCGCATATCGATCGCACTCGAGGGCATACCGTGTGTGCGGGAGGCCGACTGCGGGGCGCTGCAGGCGTGTATCGCCGACGAGTGCCGTAGGGTGATCGGCGACTTTGACGACGAGTTCGAACTCCAGGCGACGGACGTCAACGGCGTGCTCGAAATCCCGGAGCGAGGTATCACGGTGAACGATTCCGCGCTGGCACTCGACGGGCTGGAGGTGCTCCTCGAGT